>JAEXUU010000776.1 GCA_023452965.1 Pseudomonadota bacterium
CTGCAGTGCGTGGAAGCCCTTGAAATAGAGCACCGGCTCCAGCAGCCGGTAGCAGGCCGGGTCACGGTCGAGCACGGCGACGACGTCGGCGCGGATGCCCTGGCTGATCTCGGGATCGGCGGCGAGCGCCTCCTCGAAGGCCTGGTCGATCAACTCGGCCGGAACCGCCCCATGCGCGAGACGCGCCGAGACGCGATGCGAGACCGCCTCCTCGAAGCTGCGCTGGTTCAGCACGGTCGAGAGGATGAAGCTGGTCATCGCCGGCTCGGCGGCGATCGCCTGCTCGGCCTCGCGGCGCAGCCGCGACCAGACGGGATCGACCCGATCGAGCCCGGTAGCGGGATCACGGGCATCGACGTTCGGGCGTCCCGATGGCATGGCGTTCTCCGCTACGGTGCGCTCGGCGAGCAATTATTCCGGCACGACGGCGTCGCGCAGAAGGAGATGGGCCTGCCTTCTAGCTGAATCAAGCCGTGAAGGACAAGACTCGAAATGCGAAGGGTCGCATGCAAGTCATTGATGGAGAATAATATTCTCCTGCAGGAGAACGTTATTCTCCGGACCATGGGTCATGCCCGGCGCGAGAGGAACTCCAGCACCGCCTGCTTGTGGGTCTTGTCGCCGACCGCCAGATTATGGTCCCGGCCGACGATGTCGAAGCTCTCCGCGCCCGGGATCAGCGCCGCGAGTTCCGGCCCGGAACCGGAGACATCGTCCTTCGTGCCGACGCTGATCAGGGTCGGCACGGCGATCTGGCCGACCTGTTCTGCCGTGAGCGTCTGGCGGGTGCCGCGGATGCAGGCGGCGAGCGCGCGCAGGTCGCTGCCGGTGTTCTCGGCGAAGGCGCGGAACATGCGCTGCATCGGGTCGGTCAGGTCGGCGAGCGAGGGCGCCTCCATCGCATCCGCGATGCCGAGCGGCAGGCCGACGCCCTCGACGAGATGGATGCCGAGCCCGCCGAGCAGCAGCGCGCGAACCCGCTCCGGATGCGCCAGCGCCAGATGCGCCGAAATGCGGGCACCCATCGAGTAGCCCATGACGTCGGCGCGCCCGATGCCAAGATGGTCCATCAGCCGGCGGACATCCTCGGCCATGATGTTCGAGTTGTAGGCTTCGGGGTCGTAGAGCTTCTGGCTCTGGCCATGGCCGCGATTGTCGAGCAGCACCACCCGGTAGCCGGCATGGGTCAGCGTCTTGCTCCACTGGGTGTTCACCCAGTTGACCATATGGCTCGAGCCGAAGCCGTGGACGAGCACGATCGGATCGCCGGAGCCGCCCTCGATGGTCGGGGCGAGGTCGAGATAGGCGAGGCTGACGCCGTCGGAATCGAATCGCTGCATGTCGTCGCGCCGTTCTTTCGAAAATTGTCGCGTCTGCTGTGCCATGGCGTGGCGGGTTTTGGTAGCCGCACCCGTCAGCATGGCAGCATGCACCTGCTTCCATCACGGCCGCCGACCACCCAGCTCCAGCCCTCATCTTCAGCCCTCATCCTGAGGAGCAGCCGAAGGCTGCGTCTCGAAGGATGGTCCAGTGGTCGCCGGCACCTCCTCGAGCATCCTTCGAGACGCCACTGACGCGGCTCCTCAGGATGAGGGCTCGAAGGACTCTTGCTTGCCCTAAAAGCGCTGGTCGTCCCGGGCGACCGGAGGGAGACCCGGGACCCATGCCTGAACGGTTCCGGCGTGAACCCCGGCTCTGCGCTCCGCTCCGGCCGGGATGACAGGCAACGAGCCGGCCGGCGCAGCAAGCCGGCCCTTCCCCAGCCCCTGCTCACCGCCTAAGAGTTCACCCCATGAGCGAGCAAGCCACGGCCTCGGCCAAGATCCCCACCCCGGCAAAGACCTCCACCCCGGCCCGAGGCCGCATCGAACTGCTCGACCTGGCGCGCGGCATCGCCCTGCTCGCCATGTTCGTCTACCATTTCGCCTACGACCTCTCCTTCTTCCGGCTGATCCGCGTCGACGTCGTCTCCGATCCCGGCTGGCGCCTCTTCGCCCGCCTGATCGCCGGCTCCTTCCTGACGATCGTCGGCTTCAGCCTGATCCTGGCGACGCGGAACGGCCTGAACCGGCAGGCCTATGCGAAGCGCTTCGCCATGGTCGCCGGCGCCGCGCTGCTGGTCACGGTCGGGACCTGGTTCGCGATCCCGCAGAACTTCATCTTCTTCGGCATCCTGCACCACATCGCGCTGGCGAGCCTGCTGGCGCTGCCCTTCCTGCGGCTGCCCGCCCTCGCTCTGGCGCTGATCGCGGCGGTCTGGTTTGCGCTGCCCTTCATCCTCGGCGGCGAGGTCTTCGAGAGCGAATGGCTGTCATGGCTCGGCTTCGGTCCCTGGCCCTACACCGCCGATTTCGTGCCGCTCTTCCCCTGGTTCGCCTGTGTCCTCGCCGGCATGGCGCTGGGCAAGCTCGCGCTGGCGAAGGCGCCCGAAGGCGGCTGGACGCTCTGGCGCGCCAGATCGGCCCCGGCGCGCCTCGTCGCGCTCGGCGGCCGCAACAGCCTGTTCGTCTATCTCGTCCACCAGCCGCTCTTCATCGGCGCGCTCATGCTCTTCATGCAGCTCTCCGGCCCCAAGCTGCCGGACGCCGACGCCGTGCCCTTCCTCGCCGCCTGCCAGCGCAGCTGCGTCGCGACGGGTACGCCGAAGGAGGCCTGCGAGCGCGTCTGCTCCTGCTCGATGGAGGGGCTGAAGCGTGATGAGCTCTGGAGCCGCGTGCTCGCCGACGCCCTCACCCCGGAGCAGACCGAGCGCGCCCGAGAGATCGGCCTCGCCTGCGCCCGGGCCCGCTGACCGGGACAGGACGCCGCAAGCCGCGGGTCCGTGATTTCGCCCCCGCGCACTGGCGCGCCCGCGGGCGAACGATTATCGTGCGCCGCAAATCGAGACGACAGAGAGCGACCATGGCCGACCACGGCACACCGCATTTCCACAACGATCCCGGCGTCGCCGTCATCCATGTCGGCGCGCGCGAGCTGATGTGCATCGGCGCCAAGCCGCCCTTCGACCATCCGCATGTCTTCCTCGACATGGGGTCGGATGACGAGATCATCTGCCCCTATTGCTCGACGCTGTTCAAATACGAGCCTTCGCTCGGCGCCGGTCACGGCAAGCCGGCCGAATGCGAGTACCACGACGCCCCCAAGGCGGCTTGAGGCGCTTCCCGCCGGGGGCGCGGCGGGACGTGAACGGCTGAAGCGATGTCTCCGATCCTGATCGCCGGCGCCGGCATTGGCGGCCTCACCGCGGCCATTGCGCTGGCGCGCCGCGGCATTCCCGTCGCCATCGCCGAGAAGCGCACCCGCTTCGCCGAGGCCGGTGCCGGTATCCAGGTCTCGCCCAATGCCGGCCGCGTGCTCGAGGCGCTCGACCTCGGCATCGCTCTGCGCCGTACCGCCGTCCGGCCAGAATCGCTCGCGATCAGCCGCTGGCGGAGCGAGACGCCGCTGCTCAGCATGCCCTATGCGCCGCCTGCGCCGGGCGCGACGCCCTCCCGGGCGCTGAAGCGGGCCGATCTCCACCAGATCCTGCTCGATGCCGCCCGTACCTTGCCGAACATCCGCTGGCTGATCGGCCGCGGCCTGCTCGCCTGCGCCGAGACCAAAGCCGGCATCACCGCGACGCTCGTCGCCGAGAACGGCCAGACCGAGACGGTCGAGGCCATGGGGCTGATCGGCGCCGACGGGCTCTGGTCGCGCGCCCGCGAGCTCACGGGCGATACGCGCCCGCCGCGCTTCACCGGCTGGGAAGCCTGGCGGCCACTGATCCCCTCGGCCGAGGTGCCCTCCGAATTGCGCCAGCCCCCCATTTCCTTGCGTCTCGGCAGCCCCCGCCAAGCGGTCCACAATCCCGTTTCCGCCGGCAAGGAGATCAATCTCGTCCTGATCCGCGCCGCACGCG
>JAEXUU010000832.1 GCA_023452965.1 Pseudomonadota bacterium
GCGCCGCCGCTCGCCGAGGCGAGCGGCGATGCGCCCGCCCCCTCCTTCACCGCCGGTTTCGCGCTCTCGCTCGTCAATCCGAAGGGCTATGCGGCGATGGCGGCGCTGTTCTCGGGCTTCGCTCTGCTGCCGCAGCAGCCGGCCTTCGATGCCGGCCTCAAGATCGGCCTGCTCCTTCTCGTGATCGCCATCGTCAACATCGCCTGGCTGCTGGCCGGCTCGGGCCTCACCGGGCTGTTCCGCGATCCGCGAAGCAACCGCATCGTCAACCTGATCTTCGCCGCGCTGCTGCTCCTGTCACTTGCCGCCGCGATCAGATGGTGAGGCGCTGACGCTGCCCCTGCTCCAGCCGGCCGAGGAAGAACCTGAGTAACCCCACGACCTCGTCGAGATTGGTCTCCAGCAGCCAGTGGCCGCCGTCGAGCAGGTGCAGCTCGGCATGCGGCAGATCGCGCAGATAGGCGCGCGCGGACGCCTCCGGCATGTAGCCGTCCTGCGGCCCCCAGACGATCAGCGTCGGCGGCTGATACTCGCGCAGATAGGCCTGGTAGCGTGGGAACCAGTCGAAGTTCTCCTTCCAGACCTCCATCAAGCCGACGCTGATCTCGCGCCGCTTCGGCGTGTCCATCAGCGGCCAGTGAAGTTTCCAGAGGTCTGGCGGAATCCGGCTGGCGATCTCGGGGCGGACCTCGTTGAGGAACTCCTCGCGAAAGCCCGCTTCGCTGACGGCGGCCTCGAGCTTCCTGCGCCCCTCCGGCGTCGGCTCTCGCCAATACGCTTTCATGCCCTCGTATTTCGGCCCGAGCGCATCCTCGTAGATGTCCCCGTTCTGGATGATCAACCCGGTTATGCGCTCCGGCGCGCGCCTGGCGAGCTTCAACCCGATCCAGGTGCCGTAATCGTGCAGATAGAGCGCGAAGCGCTCCAGGCCGAGACGGTCGGCGAAGTCTTCCAACAGCCGCGAATAGCCTTCGTAGTCGTAGCTGAACCCGTCGGGCGTGGCGCTGTAGCCGAAGCCCGGATAGTCCGGCGCGACGAGATGCCAGCGGTCTGCGAGAGCCGGCAACAGGTTGCGGAACTCATAGGACGAACAGGGATAGCCGTGCGGCAGGAGCAGCGCCGGCGCGTCGCGCGGCCCCGCCTCGCGATAGAAGATCTCGACGCCGCCGATCTCGATGGTGGCATGGCTGACCGCCGATTGGCGACTGCCAGCGCGCACTGGGTCCTGCATGTCGCTGCTCCCTTCCTCACTGCCGAGGAAACGCACGGCGCGCATGTCGGTTCTCCCGAATGGCCGGCTCGACTTGAGTTTGCGATGGAGCCGACCGCATAGTGGCGTATCCGCGCAAATGACCGAAAGGCCGGCGAGCTTTGATTTCCGAGGACGAGCTGCGCCGCATCGCCACCTGGTCGAACGACCTGGCGCCGGAAGAGTTCGAAGAGGCCCGGCGCGGCACCACGATCAAGACCTATGGCAAGGGCGCCTATGTCTGCCATGTCGGCGACCGGCTGGAATCCTGGACCGGGGTCGCCGACGGGCTGCTGAAGATGAGCACGACCTCGCGCAGCGGCAAATCGGCGACGCTGGCCGGTCTGCGCGGCGGCGCCTGGTTCGGCGAAGGCACGATCATCAAGAACGAGCCACGGCGCTATGATCTTGTCGCGCTGCGCGAGACCAAGGTCGCGCTGATGCGCCGCCAGACCTTCTTCTGGCTGTTCGAGCATTCGGCCGCCTTCAACCGCTTCCTCGTCCACCAGTTCAACGAGCGGCTCGCCCAGTTCATCGGGCTCGCCGAATACGACCGCATGTTGGGCGCGACCGGGCGCCTCGCCCGCAACCTCGCCTGGCTGTTCAACCCGATCCTCTACCCCAGCCAGGACCGGACGCTGGCGATCTCGCAGGAAGAGCTCGGCCTGCTCGCCGGCATCTCCCGCCAGATGGCCAATCAGAGCCTCGCCAAGCTCGCCGATCTCGGCCTTGTCGAGGTCGGTCACAACGAGGTGACGATCCTCGATCTGGAACGGCTGGCTCGCTACGAGGGATGAGGCGCCACCAGAGGCGATACACGTCCGACCCGAGCGGCGCCTGCGCTACGAATCCCCGCCCGGCGCGAAGAAGCAGAGCAGGTCGCCGGCATCGTTGATGCACAGATGCCAGAGTCCGTCCGGCGACAGCCGGGCCTTGTCGTGCGGAATCTGGAGGATCAGCAGCTCGCGGCGCTCCTTTGGCCACATCGGATGCCGCCCCGGCGCGATCGTCACGACGAAGCCGGCCTTGCCGAGCTTCACCTCGCCGGGATCGATCCGGGCGCAATCGGCGCCCGAGCAGCAGGCGAACGGGTATTCCCAGCCACTGGGAGCCTGATGGGCGCGGGTGACCCTCGCGCCGGCAGCGAGCATGACCGCTATCGTGATCGAGGCAAGAACGCGCATTGGCCGGTCCCCGCCCTCAAACTCCCGCCTGAATGCGGTGGATCAAAGGCATCTGGCCCGCGTGCTGCTGCTCGACGGCGGCCGGCAGCCGGTCAGGATCGCGAGAG
>JAEXUU010000872.1 GCA_023452965.1 Pseudomonadota bacterium
GCCTGGCGGCGGTCCAGCTCGTCCATAATGGCCTGCACACCGCCAATCGGCTCTCGCGCATCGCCCCCTACGCCCCGTCCGACGCCATCGTGGACGTCGATGATCCCGTCCAGGCGCGCGGCATGGACAAGGCGGATATCCGCGAGTTCCGGCGCTGGCACCGCGAGGCCGCGATCCGGGCACGCGAGGCGGGCTTCGACATCGTCTACGTCTATGCCGGCCACGACATGACGCTGCTGATGCATTTCCTCCTGTCGCGTCACAATCATCGCATCGACGAATATGGCGGGTCGCTGGAGAACCGCCTGCGGCTCTTTCGAGAGGTGCTGGCCGATACCCGCGATGCGATCGGCGATCGCTGCGCGCTGGCGATCCGCTTCGCTGTCGATGAACTGATGGGCTCGGCCGGCATCGAGCGCGACGGCGAAGGGCGGGACATCGTCGCGGCGCTCGCCGAGGAGCCGGACCTCTGGGACGTGAACCTGTCCGACTGGTCCAATGACAGCCAGTCCGCCCGTTTCTCGCAGGAAGGCTATCAGGAGGACTACACCCGCTTCGTCAAGCAGGTCACGACCAAGCCAGTCGTCGGCGTCGGCCGCTACACCTCGCCCGACACGATGGTCCGTGTGATCCGGCAGGGGCATCTCGACCTGATCGGCGCCGCCAGGCCGTCCATTGCCGACCCGTTCCTGCCCCTCAAGATCCATGAGGGCCGCATCGACGAGATCAGGGAATGCATCGGCTGCAATATCTGCGTCGCGGGCGACAACATCGTGGCGCCGATGCGGTGCACCCAGAACCCGACGATCGGCGAGGAGTGGCGCAAGGGCTGGCATCCCGAGAAGGTTCCGGCACTGGCTGGTCCGGCGACGGCTCTGGTTGTCGGCGGTGGGCCCGCCGGGCTCGAGGCCGCCCGCGCTTTGGCGCAGCGGGGTGCCTCGGTGATCATCGCCGATGCGGGCACCGAATGGGGCGGGCGCGTCTCCCGCGAGAGCCGGCTTCCGGGGCTCTCCAGCTGGGCGAGGGTGAGAGATTGGCGCCTTGGCCAGCTTCGGACTGCAGCCAATGTCGAGATGTACCTTTCAAGCCCGCTGACGGCCGAAGACATCCTCTCCTATGGGGCCGAGCACGTCGCGATCGCCGTGGGCGCGAGATGGCGGGAGGACGGCGTGGGCCGGGTTCACCGCTTGCCGCTTTCGTTCCTCGGCAATGGCAAGATCGCCGGGGTCGATCTGCTCCTGGACGAGGGAAACTCCGCCGCCGGGCCGGGGCCCGTGGTGATCTATGACGACGATCGCTACTACATGGGCAGCGCCCTGGCCGAGCAGCTGGCTGCGGCTGGCATCGACACGACCTATGTCACGCCGGCACCGCTGGTGGCGGCCTGGACGGTGAACACGCTCGAACAGGCCCGGATTCACCGGCGCTTGCTTGAGCTGGGCGTGAAGATCAGGCTGCTGTCCGCCCTCGCCGATCGCGCCGCCGAGACCGTGACGATCCACTGCGTCTACTCGGAGGCTACCGAGGTCATTCCCTGCGACGTGCTGGTGCCGGTCACCGCGCGTCTCCCCTCAAGCGAGCTGTGGACGGCGCTGCAGGCCCGCCAGGAGGAATGGCTGGACAGCGGGCTGACCCGCGTCGAGAGGATCGGCGACTGCCTGGCACCGGGCACGATCGCCGCGGCCAATTACAGCGGCCACCTCTTCGCCAGGAGCCTGGGGGTGCTGGAGGACGCCGAAAGCGCCGACGCCTTCCGGTGATCCCGTGGCGCCGCGCTTGTGACTTTGCGCACTGGGCTCGAAACCCGATTGGGTTTGGAGCCTAGTGTGCCTCGTCCCAGTTCGTCGCCGCCCGGGCATCGACCACCAGCGGCACCTTGAGCTGCACCGCCGGATGCGGCGCCTCGACCATCACCTTTCGGATCACCGGCAGCGCCGCCTCGACCTGGGCCTCCGGCACCTCGAAGACCAGTTCGTCATGGACCTGCAGCAGCATGCGGGCGTCGAGCTTGGCTTCGGCCAGCGCCCCGTCCATGCGCACCATCGCCCGGCGGATGATGTCGGCGGCCGAGCCCTGGATCGGCGCATTGATCGCCTGGCGCTCGACAAAGGCACGCTCTGACGGGTTCTTCGAGGCGACCGCCGGGAAATGGCAGACGCGGCCGAAGATCGTGGTGACCTGTCCGCTCGCCCGGACCGTGGTCTTGGCCTGGTCCATATAGTCGCGGATGCCGGGGAAGCGCTCGAAATACTTGCGGATATAGGCGCTGGCCTCCTCTCGGGAGATGCCGAGCTGGTTGGCGAGGCCGAAGGCCGAGATGCCGTAGATGATGCCGAAATTGATCGCCTTGGCGCGGCGGCGGACCTCGCTCGGCATGCCCTCGACCGGCACGCCGAACATTTCGGACGCGGTCATCGCATGGATGTCGACGCCATCCGCGAAGGCCTGCCGCAACTGCGGAATGTCGGCGATATGGGCGAGGATGCGAAGCTCGATCTGGCTGTAGTCGGCCGAGATCAGCTTGTTGCCCTTCTCGGCGACGAAGGCTGTGCGGATCTTGCGGCCGGCCTCGGTGCGGATCGGGATGTTCTGCAGGTTCGGCTCGGAGGATGAGAGCCGGCCGGTGGTGGTCGCAGCCAGGGCGTAGGACGTATGGACCCGGTGGGTCTGCGGATTCACATAGGTCGGCAGCGAGTCGGTATAGGTCGATTTCAGCTTGGCGAGCTGGCGCCAGTCGAGAATCTTCGCCGGCAATTCATGGCCCTGCTCGGCGAGGTCTTCGAGTACGCCGGCGCCGGTCGCCCATTGCCCGGTCGCGGTCTTCTGGGCGCCGGGCAGCCCCATCTTGCCGAACAGGATGTCACCGAGCTGCTTGGGGCTGCCGATGGTGAACTTCTCGCCGGCGAGCGTGTGGATCTCGTCCTCCAGCCGGGCCAGAGACTGCGCGAAATCGCCCGAGAGGCGCGACAGGATCTGGCGGTCGATGGCGATGCCGCGTTGCTCCATCTGAGCGAGAACCTGGACGAGCGGCCGTTCCAGAACTTCGTAGACTGCGGTCTTGCCCTCCGCGGCGAGGCGGGGCTTCAGCGCGCGCCAGAGCCGCAGCGTGATGTCGGCATCCTCGGCGGCATAGGCGGTCGCCTTCTCGATATCGATCTTGTCGAAGGTGACCTGCGCCTTGCCGGTGCCGGCGACCTCCGAATACGGGATCGTCTTGTGGCCGAGATGCAGCTCCGAGAGCCGGTCCATGCCGTGATTGTTCTTCCCGGCATCGAGCGCATAGGAGATCAGCATCGTGTCCTCGATCGGCGCGACGGCAAGGCCGTGGCGGGCGAGCACGAGCAGATCGTATTTCAGGTTCTGGCCGATCTTCAGCACGCCGGGATCGGCGAGCAGCGGCCTCAGCGCCTCGATCGCGTCGGCGAGCGGGATCTGGCCTTCGACCATGCCGCCGCCGAACAGGTCGGCCCCGCCGCGATGCTGCAGCGGCACATAGCACGCCTTGCCCGGCGCGACGGCGAGCGAGAAACCGACGAGGTCGGCCTGCATGGCGTCGAGCGAATTGGTCTCGGTGTCGAGCGCGACCTGGCCCGCCTCATAGGCCCAGCCGATCCAGCGCGTCAGATCGGCGATCGAGCGCACGCATTCATAGGCCGAGCGGTCGACCTTGAGCTGGATAGCCTCGTCCTTGCGGGCGAGCGCGAGGTCCGCCGGCTTCAGCCAGCCATCGGCGGCGGGCGCCGGGCTCGCAGCCGCTGCCGTGGCGGGCGCTGCGCCGCCCGTGCCGGCGACCGGCGGGACGACGGCGTCCGCTCCGGCGT
>JAEXUU010000055.1 GCA_023452965.1 Pseudomonadota bacterium
GATCAGGATGACTGCGCCCAGGACATAGCCGCCGAAATTGAGCACGCCGAGATTCTTGATGAAGCTGGTCGTCGAGCCTGCGAGCGAGTCCCACATATTCTGAAGTCCGGTCTGCACCCCGTTGACCGAGTTGAGCCCGGCCGAGGTGCCGGTGACGTTGGCGCTCACACTCGTCAGCATCGCGTTGCCGATGGCCGAGGGACCCTCGTTCAGCATCTGATAGGCGAAGCTCTGGAAATCGTTCCAGCTCGTCGCCAGCGCATAGATCGCGAAGGCGCGCAGGAGCCGGAATGTGATCTCGGCGGGATTGCCCTGCGCGGTCCCCGACCAGATGCCGTAGGCCCAGATGATCACATAGAGCGTCAGCAGCAGCCCCGCGACGCCGACCTGACCGCCGCCCGTCAATGCCGAGGCCAGGTTCTGATAGGCTTGGGCGACGAAATTGTTGCCGAAGCGGTCGACAGTCGAGAGCAGCGTCGTAATGTTGAAATTCATGCGCCGCGGCTCCGTGCTACCGTGCCCGAGCCGCGCTGACAGGCCGCATGGGACCGCATTCGTCGGAGAGGGGGGAAGACACGGCTCCGAGCGATGAAAACGCCATCGGCACGATCGGCGGGCCTTCGTCGCGCGAGCATGGCGCCTTGAGTGGCTTGACCCCGCACCCGCCCATGAGCGCCGTCAGGACGCCGACCGCGATGAGGCGCCCTCCCCTCATCGTCCCGCCTTGTACTCGAGCGCGCGCGTCGCCTGCGAGATCATGGTCATGCGGTCGATGTTCGGCTGGTTGGCGGCAGCCGTCGCCGTGTTCACCGCGCCGATCAGCTCGTTCACGGTGATGCCGGTCTGCACCATGATCTGGCTGTTCTGGTCGACGCTGCCCTTGAGGTCCTTGGCCTGGCCGATCATGCCGGCTCCCTGCTTGAAGGCGCCGCTGCGGGTCTGGACGCCCGATTGCGTGGAGTCGACGAGGCCAGTGATTGTCCCGGCCGTGTTGACGAGCTGGGAATAGCTCTTGTCCATCGGGCTGGTCTGGCCATTGATCAGGCCGGAGATCGTCTTCACGAGCTGGAGGCCATTGATCAGGCCCGAGACGATGTTCTGCGAGCCGCCGCCCATGCCGGCGAAGGACAGCGAGCCGCCGGAGATCACGCTGCCGAGCGAGGGCGCGCCGCCCATCGAGAAGCCGCCGCCGCCGAGCGCCATCTGCGCGAGCTGCCCGGCCTGGCTGGTGCGGTCGCCGGTGACAGCAGCAAGCGTCTTCTGCGTGAACTGCATAATCTCCCGGTCGGCGGCGAGGATGCTGTTGGTCGTCGTCGCGATCTCCTGCGCCTTGCGCAGGTTCGCATTGTCGATCACCGGCGTCTGCGCGGAGGCGGCGGTCGCGGCAAGGAGCGCCGCGAGGCTCGCGCACAGGGTCTGGATGGGCTTTCGCATCACGATCGCTCCTTTCGCGCTCAGCGAGATTGATACTGTCGGACCGCGGCCATCAGCTCTTCGCTCGACAGCGGCTGTTGCGCGGCATTGGCCCGCGCGGCTTCGCGTTCGATCGCAAAGGAGACATGGCCCGCCGTGGCGTTGTAGCGGCGGGCGACGCAGCCCGGCGCCGGTGTCGTCCCGTAGGGCGTCGTCGAGCAGCCCGCGGCCACGCAAGGGCTAGCGGCGGTCCCCTCGCCGGTCATTCCGGCTGGGCACAGACTGATCGTCTGCAGCGGCCGAGCCTGGCCGCCGCTCGACGCCGGCAAGGCAATGCCGCGTGTGCCCTGGCTCGTCATCGAGGCGGTGGCGAGATTGGGCAGGTTGAAGGCTTGCGAGAGGAAGGACACGCCGTGGATGGCCTGGTTGAAGGTGAGCCCGGTCTGGGTGCGGATCGCGCTGTTGCGGTCCAATGCCTCCATCAGCGTGCCGTCCGAGCCGACCTCGCGGCCCATGCGTTCGAAGACCTGGCGGTTCGGCTGAATCGAGGCCTGCACCGTCTCCATGCCGCCAAGGACCTGGCTCGTGCCTTCGCGATCGGCGCGAGGCCCGGCCGTCCAGTCGGCCGCGCCCTGTGGTTCCTTGCCGCTGGACCAGGTAGTCGTCGGCTTGGTGAAGGCCGGCGACGTCCTGATCGTCGGGTCAGCCTTGTCGAGGGTCGCCGCGCCGCGGCCCGCATCGGGCTTCTGCGTCGGGCTCGTGACCGCATTGTCCTTCTTCGGCTTGGTCACGGAGCAGTTGATGCCTCGCGTGTATGTCTGGGTCTTGCCGGTCATGAGCTTGATCTCCACCTTCTTGGCGGACTCGTCCGTGCGCCGGTCGAGGATCGCCCCGTCATTCACCGGCACGGCGGCTTGGGCAACACCGGCGAGCCCGGTCGCCATCAGCACGAGCGTGACTATCTGCACCCGCACGGTCAGTCCCTCCCCATGAAGATCGGCAGCCAGGCCTGCGGATCGTCACCGACCCGGGCGCGCAGTGCGTCGAGCTCGGCGACCGTCTCGGTGCGGCCCGACAGCACCTTGATCAGCTCCGGCATGCCCCGGAGATTGAGGCGCGCGATCACGCTGTCCTGGTCATGCTTGATCAGGAAGGAGCGCGATTCCGCCGGCGTGGTGCGAATCCAGCGCACCTCACGGGCCGAGAGGCGGAAGGCGCCGCCATAGGACGCCTCGTCGGCCTTCGGGTTCGGGAAGAAGATGTTCGTTGCCGATTGCTCGATCAGCGTATGCGCGAGCTTGGAATTCACGATATCGGCCGCCGATTGCGTGCCGAAGCCGATGACGCCGTTCTGCTTGCGGATCGTCTTCAGCTTGTCCTTGATGAAGTAGCTGAAGACCTCGTCGTCGAGGAGCCGCCAGCCCTCGTCGAGGAAGATCATCACCGGCTGTCCATCGAGCAGTTCGTCGAGCCGGTGGAAGATGTACATCAGCGCCGCCGTCCGGTTGACGGGATCGTCGAGCACGCTGGTCATGTCGAAGCCGAAGATGGGGACATCGAGAACGTGTCCTCGGCATTGTTGAACAGCCAACCGCGCTGGTCCGCGCGGATCCAGGGCTGCAGCCTGGCATAGAGATCGTCGTCGCCGGCCCGCATGGCGCCGCGCAGCAGCTCGGCGAATTCGTCGAGCGTCCGCCCTTCCGGCGGCGCCGTCAGGACCTGCGTGATCGCGTTGCGGATCACCTGCTCCTCGCGGGTCGAATGACCGATGCCGTCGGCGCGCCGGAGCATGAAGCTGAAGAGCTGGAACAGGAATTCGCGGTTCGCGCCATTGTCGGAGAGCCGCAACGGATTGAACCCGGTCGGCTCGCCGGCGCGCAGAACCTCGTACTGCCCGCCGAGCGCGCGCACGAAGATCTCGAGGCCCCGGTCCTTGTCGACCAGCACCAGCTTCGGCCGTGGCTGCACGCGCTGGGCCTGGGCGGAGATGAAGCCGAGGAACACGGTCTTGCCCGAGCCCGACGGTCCCGTGACCGTGAAATTGCCGAGATCGCGGACGTGGAAGTTGAAGAAATACGCGGTCTGCGATGTCGTCTCGAGAACCGAGATCGGCGTGCCCCAATGCGTCCCGCTCGCCTGCCCGCTCGGATAGTTATGGAGCGAGGAGAATCCGGCCATGTTCTTCGAGGAGACCATGGAGGAGCGAGCGATATAGGAGGCATTGCCGGGGAGCTGTGCCCAGAAGGCCGGCTCGCAGTTCAAGTCCTCACGCACCCAGATCGCCGAGACATCCGTCAGTGCCGTGCCGCAATCGGTGACGCATTTCGTCACCTCGTCGATGTCGCGGCCGAGGCAAAGCACGCTGAGATGGTGGTGACCGTAGACCGACTCTGACGAGAGAAGTTCGTCGCGCGCGTCCGAGAGGTGCTCGGCGACGACCGAGCCGGCCTCGTCCGACATCTCGATCTGCCGGCCGACGCGATCGATCTGGGTCATCGCGATCGGCTTATCGATGATGGCGAAGGACTGCGTGACGATGAACTCGTGCGGCACCCGCAGCATCGGGTTGAGCATTCCCGGGCCGGTCAGCGCCGGATACTCGCTGACCGAAATCATCGCCCCGAAGCGCGTATCATCGGGCGAGGCGCCACGGATCTCGACGGCGTTGCGGCCGAAGAACAGCCGCTTCGTCGACAGGGCTTCGGCCAGCTTCATGCGCGGCAGCGCCATCGGGCGCGGCATGCCGCCATTCACAAGCTGGACCAGGAATTCCAACGGTTCCGAATGCCAGACGCCACCGCGATCGACGACGCGCAGGACGCGAGCGCCATAGGCCTGCAGGGTTTCGCGCATGGCCGTCATCACGTCCGACAGTTCGTTGGCGGCCTGCTCCTCGCTCAGCGAGCGACCGTCCGCGTCGTGGCGCCCGAACAGCTTGCGCAACACGACATCGACCGTGCCGACACTGCCCTGGAGCTCGCGCCGGACGACGGTGAGGTAGATGTCGTTCACGAACATCCGCCGCTGGCGCAGGCCGGTGGTGTAGCGTTCGTCGAGCTCGCGGCAGAATTCGTTGTCGAAGGTCGAGGCGATCGAAGGCTTCACCTCGCGCCGGACGATATGGGTGTAGAGCGCGTAGCGCGATGAGCCCAGCGCCCGCAGGAGATCGTTACGGCCGAGCAGCCGCGCATTGACCTCGCTGATATCGGCCGTCTCGAAACAGAAACCAGAAAGGTGCAGGAACGACATCAGCATGCCGTCATCCGTGCGGATCGCCTCATCCGAGACGTGCCGCGAATAGGGAATATGCGCGGCGACCGGGTTCTCCCGCCGCGACACCGCACCAAAGCTCAGCTCGTCACGCAGGGCCCGCGCAATCGCCATGGCTAGACCCGGTAGCTCGTCGCGCCCCAGAAGCCCCTGCTTCGAGGCGGAACTTTCCGGCCACGGATCAGCATGATCTCGAAGATCGCCGGATCGCGTACGATCATGATCCGACCGATCGCGTAGAGCGGCAGGATGGTCAGCAGCATTAGGAGATTTTTCGTCACGAGGAAGATGACGGCTGAGACGACGCCGATCAGCATGAAGAACTGATACGGCACGCCAAGAAGGCTGGGCGGCCGGGTCAGTCCCTTCACCAACGGCGTGATCAACGGCTGGTCGACATCCTCAGCCATCCGATCACCTGCCGACTGCTGACTGGAAGAACTGGACGATCTGAGCCGATCCGAAGACGAGCACGATGCCGAAGATGACGGAGCCGGCAAAACCCCAGGTCAGGCGCCCGACGAAGGCCATGAGCCCGCAGGCGATGACGGCGAGCACCGCGAGCGATGTAGAGATCGGCCCGGTCAACGTGTTGACGAGTGTCTGCAGGGTGCTCTGGACAGGCTGAAGCTGGCCGCCGCTCTGTGCCAGGGCCGGTGCTGCCAGGGTCATAGCCACGGCGCCTGCCAACGCGGTCCGTCCGATCCAGCCCTCAAGCCTCATGGTCTTGCTCTCCTTCA
>JAEXUU010000067.1 GCA_023452965.1 Pseudomonadota bacterium
ACAATGTGCTTAGCCGGCTTTATTTAGGACTAACGAGCAGCAGCGCTGCTCAAGCGGAGAAACCCTGCCGGTGGGAGTACCGCGTCAATATGGGGTTAATCCGTTTGCCAGAAGCGCCCTCCGAAGGCGGAACCGTATAATGGCCCCAAGCTTCGGAGAGAGCTGGTGCAACACGATCCGGTCGAGCTTTTGGATGAACCGCGTCACCGTTCCGGCCGCCTTGCGGCGGAAGGCGCCGCCGCGGCGACCATCGGCGTCGAGATCACGACGCCACAGCGGCTCGCCACGATCGAGCGGGAATGGCGCGACCTCTGTGGCCGGGCCCTGGCAGACAACGCCTTCCTGGAGCCGTCGCTGATCGCAGCGGCAGCCGAGGTCGGAGCGGCCGAGATCGCGGTCCTGCTCGCCTGGAGCGCGCCCCAACCCGATACCCCCAGTCGGCTCATCGGCCTCTGGGCGCTGGCACGTCGGCATGCCTTTCCCTTGCTGCCGGTGCCGATGCTCAAGACGCCGGTGATCGACCACGCTTTTCTCGGCACGCCCGTGCTCGACCGTGACGATGCTGCGCAGGCCCTTTCGGGCATGCTGGACGCGATCGCTGCCGAGCGTTCGCTGCCAGACCTTCTGAGCATTGGAAGCCTCGATGCGAGCGGGCCCGTAGCCGCGGTCTTCGCGGAGGTTCTGGCGCGGCGCGGCTCACCCTGCACCCGGCTGGAAACCCGGCTGCGTCCCTCGCTGCTGAAATCGGCCTCGGGCGGCGGGACCAGTCCCGTCTCGCCCAGCCGCGCCAAAGCGCTGCGAAAAAAGCAGCAACGGCTCGCGCGGCAAGGCGTCGTCAGCTGCACGCGGCATGCCGGCGGCAGCGAGGTCGGTCCGGCCATCGAAGAGTTCCTCACGCTCGAGGCTTCGGGCTGGAAGGGACGCCGGAGCAGCCGCGGACAGGCGATCCTGCGAACGCCGGTGCTGACGAGCTTCTTCAGACGAGCGATCGCAGCGCTGGCGAACCGCCATCAGGCCCAGATCATCGCCCTGCGCCTGGACGGACGGGCAATCGCCATGCAGGTCACCGTCCAATCCGGCGAGACCGCTTTCACCTGGAAATCAGCCTATGACGAGGCCCATCGCGCCTGTGCTCCCGGGCTGCTGCTGCATCAGGAAGTGACCGGTCGCTTTCTCGCCGACCCTGCCCTGCGAGCGGTCGATTCCTGCAATCATCACGACACTGGCCATATGGCAGAGTTCTGGGCCGGCCGGCGCGAGGTTTCGGACCTGATCGTCGATGCCCGGCCGCGTCGGACGGCGCTGTTCGGACTGGTCAGTACGCTAGAGCTCGGGCACCGGCGAATGCGCGAGGCGGCGCGCCGCTGTCGGAGCATGCTGCTGGCGTTGCGGCACCATGGCGCCCATTCGGTGCCGGAGACCGGCAAGGCCGGCGGAGGACAGCCGTGAGCGACAGTGCAGCCCTGCCGCGATTCAGCCGCATGCCCGCGCCCCCCGGATCGAAACGCAGTCTTCTGGACAATCACGCCGCGAACGCGCCGCGACTGGCCGGCTCCCCGCGGATCCAGCTGGCGAGCGCTCGCGACTTCGCAGCCTTGGGCGCTGAATGGAGCGACCTCAGCAGCCGTGCGGCGGTTCCGAATGTCTTCATGGACCCCGCCGTCGCGCAGGCTTTCGCTGCCGCCTGGCCGGACAAGGTCCGGGTCCTGCTGGCCTGGGCCGACGAGCCCGAGGTCGATACGCAATCCCGTCTCGTCGGCGTCTGGCTTCTTGTCGAGCGCAGAACCCGGCTCAGCTGGCCCTGGAAGGCGCTGGTCAGCCCACCGGGTCCGGTCGCCTATCTCGGCACGCCGGTGATCGACCGCGCCCATGTTTCCGCGGTGCTGGCGGCGATGCTGGAAGCGGTTCGCAAGACACCGGAACTGCCCAAGCTCATCCAGGCCGGTGACATGTCGGGCGGCTCGGCGGTGATGGCGGCACTCGAGGCGATACAGGCTCGCGGCGCCGGACACTGGCAGCTGCTCGAAACGCGCAAGCGCGCGAAGCTGACATCCTGCGACGACCCGAAAGCCTTTTGGGCGAGTTCGATGTCGGCGAAGCGACTGCAGGGCTTTGCCCGCAAGCGGCGCCAGCTCGGCAAGGAAGGCGAGCTGGCGATGACGGTCGTCGACGAGCCGGGGGCCGTCGCCGCGGCGCTGGACGAGTTTCTCCGGCTCGAGGCCTCAGGCTGGAAGGCGGCGCGGCACAGCGCGCTCGCCTCTGCCCCGGCGACGGAACGGTTCACGCGCGAGATGATCGCGGCGCTCGCCGAGCGCCGGCTGGTGTCGATCGAGGCGCTGCGACTGAACGGTGTTCCGGTCGCGATGTGGGTGATCTTGTTCTCGGGCGATGCCGCCTACACTTGGCGGACCGCCTATGACGAAGCCTATAGCCGCTTCTCGCCCGGCGCTCTCCTTCTCGAACACACCACGACGCGATTGCTCGCCGACCCCGCCGTAGCCTTCACGGATTCCTGCAACCACCGCGACGTCGGACATCAGGCAGAGCGCTGGCCGGAGCGGCATGAAGTGGGCGACCTGCTGATCGATGCCGGCCCCGAGCGCCGCTTGCGCCTGCTGCTGCTCTCAGCTCGCGAGAAGGCATTCCGAAGCGCCAGGGAAGCTGCGCGGCAGCTCTATCACCGCCTGCGCCCGGAGATCGAGCGCATCCGGGAACGTCTGCGCGGCGCACGGCCCCCCCAAGCACAAGGGTGACAGGCGATGGCACAATCGGCGGACATCGTCATCGTCGGGGGCGGGCTTGCCGGCGCCAGTGCCGCGGTGATGCTCGGGCGGGCCGATCTCGACGTCATGCTGATCGATCCCTACGATCCGCCCCGTCCCGATTTCCGGTGCGAGAAACTCGACCCGTCGCAGGTGCGCCTGCTGCGCCGCATGGGGCTCGCCGGGTTGGTCCTGCCGGCAGCGACGCATAACCGAGAGCTCTGGGTCGCGCGCCTCGGACGCCTGGCCGACAAGATGGCCATCGACCAGTACGGCATTCTCTACCAGCCCCTCGTCCGCGCCGTCCGGCAGGGCATCCCGCCGCGCGTGCGCTGCCTGCGCGGCACAGTGGCCGCGATCGCGCTGAGCGAGGACGAACAGACGGTTTCACTCGTCGACGGCGAGGTCGTCACCGCCCGTCTGGTCGTACTCGCCAACGGGCTGAACCGTGCCTTGCGAAGCTCGCTCGGAATCGAGTGCCGGACGATCAGCGCGAACCATTCGATCACCATCGGCTTCGACGTCGTACCGCGCTCCAGCGCGCGCTTCCCCTTCGATTCCCTGACCTATTATGGCGAGCGTCCGCAGGACCGCACCGCCTATCTCACCCTGTTCAGGCTCGGCACGGTGATGCGTGCCAACCTGATGACCTATCGCGATATGGACGATCCCTGGCTGAAGGCGATCCGCGAGGAGCCGGAAGCCGCGCTCGCGAGCCTGATGCCGCGGCTGGGCAGGCTGATCGGCCCCTACGCGATCCAGGGCCCGGTGCGCGTACGGCCCGCCGATCTCTATGTCGCGGCCAATTTCGAGCAGCCCGGCCTGGTGCTCGTCGGCGACGCCTTCGCAACCTCCTGCCCGGCCGCCGGCACCGGCACGAACAAGGTGCTGAGCGATGTCGAGCGGCTTTGTGCGGTGCATGTGCCGCGCTGGATGGAGACGCCCGGCATGAGCGCGGGCAAGCTCGCTTCCTTCTACGCCGACCCGGAGAAGCGTGCCACCGACCTGTACTCGAGCCGAGCCGCCTTCGCTCTGAAGGCGCGCTCCCTCGCCGACGGGCCGCTTGGCCATGCGGGCGGCTATTCGCGCTATCTCGGCCGCCTCGCCAAGGGCACGGCGCGCCGCTGGCTCAGGCGCCTGGCTGCGCTGTCGCAGCAGGCAAGCCGCCTTTCCTGGCGGCGCAGACCGGCACGGGCTGAGCGATGAAGGCGTTTCTGCTCGGGGGAGCCAACAATATG
Organism: Pseudomonadota bacterium; assembly: GCA_023452965.1. The sequence continues at coordinate 4,001 of JAEXUU010000067.1, forward strand.
AATGAGACCGCGCCTTCAATTCACTTCCTGTCAGCGGCCGATTGGCCGGACACCACGCTTCGCTGCGAAGAGGCCGGCTGGGACCAGGAGTTGCTCGGACCCTGGCGCGATCTCGAAAGGCGCAGCGCCAACGCCAGCTTCTTTCAGAGTGCTGCCTGGTGCGAAGCCTGGATCGAAGCTTCGAGCGCCTGCGGAATGCCGGAGGCGCCGCGGATTGCGACCATCTGGCGAGGCGGGAAACTGGTGCTGGTCTGGCCGCTCACCGTCCGGCGACTTTCGGTCTTCAAGATCCTGCACCATCTCGGCGAACCCGCGACGCAATACGGCGACGTCCTGATCGACAAGCGTGAAGACCGCCGCGCCCTGCTCGGCATGGCCTGGGAGATGATCCGCTCCTGGCACGATATCGATGCGATCGAGCTTCGCCGCGTCCGCGACGGTACAGTTCTCGCCAGTCTGCTTGCCCGGCACAGAGTGGAAGGCTCGGAGGCTAGCGCGCCGATGCTCGACTTTCGCAGGCTCGATGCGGCCAGCGCCGACGGCCAGCGCACGAGCCGGACGCGCCAGGCCCTGCGGCGGCACCAGCGCCAGCTCGGCGAGCACGGGCCGGTGACCTTCGAGCTGGTGCGGCGGCCGGAGGAGCAGTGCCTGCTGCTCGAGCACGCCTTCGCGCTAAAGCGAGCCTGGCAACAGGAAAAAGCGGCGGTCAGCGCCGGCTACGCCCACGGCGCGAGCCTCGGCTGCCTCCAGCACCTTGCGCGCGAAGGCAACCTGCTGGCTGCCTATCTGCGCACTGGCGACGAGATCGCCGCCGTCGAGATCGGCGCCCTGGACCAGGGGCGCTACTGGTCACTGGTCCAGAGCTACGATCTGCGCTTCTCGAAACATGCACCCGGCCGGCTGCTGTTCTGGCACCTGCTGGAGCGCTGTCCGGAATTGTCGATCGACATCTTCGACTTCCTTGCTCCGGCCACGCGGCACAAGCTGGAATGGTCGAACACCGAGGTTCCGATCGCCGACTACCTCGTGCCGGTCTCGACTCGCGGCTACTTGGCCACCTCCTATCTGGCGCGGATCAGGCCGATGCTGCGCGAATGCTACCGCCGCCTTCCCTCGGGACTGCGCCAACATGCCAACGGCCTGCTGCGCAGGTTGAACTGAGGCCTAGGCCGATCGCCTGGACCAAGCCAGGCGGGGTACCCCCCTCGCCCGCTCGACGACGGCCGGAGAGGCGTCTTCTATAAGCTTGCGATGAGCAGATGAGAGGCGCCGAGAATGCCGCTACACCTCTCGGTCGAGACGCCGGCGAGCTTCGCCGCTGCGCCGCGGGCGCGGGCGGACTGGGGCGACCGCTATCTCGGGCTGCTATGCTTCGTGCTGGCGGGCTATGCCATATTCGGCAAAGGCTTCGCCTATGTCGGCGTGCCCCCGTTGTTCATCGGCGAGATCACGCTGGTGCTCGGGATACTCGCCTTGATGGCATCGCGCAGCTGGATCGCCATGCTGATGACGGTGCCGAGCCTTGCGCTCCTTGCCTTCATGGGCTGGGTCGCGGTGCGGACCGTGCCAGGGATTCCGGTCCATGGCTTCGATGCGCTGCGCGACAGCGTCATCGCGCTCTACGGCGCCTTCGCCTTCATCATCGTCGCGCTCTTGCTGCAGAAGCCGGCGCGGCTTGGCCGGCTGCTCGGCACCTATAGCCGGTTCGCCCTGCTGTACGGGCTTTCCGGCGCCGTCCTTGCCTATACAACCAGTTCGCTCTCCCATCTGCTGGCCTGGCCGTTCTCCGGCGTGCCCGTGGTCTATGTCCGCATGGGCGAGGCGGCGGTGCATCTGTGCGGCGCGACCGTCTTCGTGCTGCTCGGGCTGCGCCGCGTGCCCTGGCCCTGGCTCGTCGCGGTCCTCGTCGGCTTCCTGATGATCGCGGTCAGCCGCGGCGCGATGCTGGCGTTCCTCCTCCCGGTACTGCTCGCCGCCGTCCTCGGCGGACAGGTGCGGCGGCTCATGCCGATCGCAGCCGGGGGCGCAGCCGTGCTGGCGGTCGTGCTGATGTTCGACATCCAGGTCGAGATCGAGGGCGGGCGCGTGATCGGGCCGGCCCAACTGATCAACAATGTCGAGAGCATTGTCGGGCGCAGCGAGGCGTCGAATCTCGACGGCACCAAGACCTGGCGCCTGCGCTGGTGGCAGGCGATCCAGGATTACACGCTCCGCGGTCCCTATTTCTGGACAGGCAAGGGCTTCGGCGTGAACCTCGCCGAGGATGACGGCTATGTCGTCGGGGCGGAGGGCGGCGGCGCGCCGGTTCGGGCACCACACAATGTCCATCTCGGCATCCTGGCGCGGGCCGGGGTCCCTGGCCTCGCCCTCTGGATCGGGTTGCTGCTGTGCTGGTTCGGCATGCTGGCGCGCAGCTATGTCGTCGCGCTGCGCCATGGCGACGAGCGAGCGGCCAAACTGTTCATCTGGATCGGCTGCTATGGCCTGTCGATGCTGATCAACGCCTCCTTCGATGTCGCGCTGGAAGGGCCGATGCTGGGCATCTGGTTCTGGTCGCTCATAGGCCTCGGCATCGGCAGCTCGATGCTGCAGGATTTCGCCCACCGGCGGAGGCAGGCATGGCCGCCGACCTCCTGAGGGCAGCGGCTGCGGGCACATTGCTGCTCGCCGCCGCACCGGCCCCCGCGACGGTTCCGGCAGCCCTCGAACCGAAGCCCGCCTCCGTTTGCCCGGCCGAGGCGCTTCGCATCACGACCGAGCACTCCCTCTCCCAGGCCGTCGCGACGGCGCCGAACGGCACCGCCTTCTGCATCGAGGCCGGCCTGCACCGGCTGCAATCGGCGCAGCCGAAGCGCGGCCAGCGCTTCTTCGGCGAGCCGGGAGCCATTCTCAGCGGTGCTGCAATCCTCGGGGGCTTTCGCGCCGTCGACGGCGTCTGGGTCGCCGCCGGGATCGCGACGCCCGCGCCGGCGCGCGGTGTCTGCAAGGCCGGATACGAAGCCTGCCAGTGGCCGGAAGCGGTCTTCCTCGACGGCAAGCCGCTGCAGGGGGTCGCCGACCGCGCGCAGCTGCGACCCGGCCGCTTCTTCCATGACCGGCTGCGCAACGAATTCGTGCTCGCCGAAGCGCCGGACGGACGCCTGGTCGAGGTCGCGCGCGCCCGCTACGCCCTGTTCGGCGCCGCCGCCGATGTCTCGGTCCAGGGGCTGACGTTCGAGAAATACGCCAACCCGCCCCAGGAAGGCGCGGTCCGGGGCGACGGTCCGAACTGGCGGATCGAGGATTGCGACTTCAGGCTGAACAGCGGCGCCGGCGTCTCGGTCGGGCCGAACGGACAGGTCCTGCGCAGCCGGATCCACGACAACGGCCAGATCGGCGCGACCGCGGACGGCGCCGACATCCTGTTCGAAGGCAACGAGATCTTCGGCAACAACCGCTCCGGTTTCGATCCGAGCTGGGATGCCGGCGGCATCAAGGTCACCGTCAGCCAGAACGTCACCTTCCGGAACAACGACGTCCACCACAATGACGGGCCGGGCCTGTGGTGCGACGAAAGCTGCGAGAACACTACCTTCGAGGGCAACCGCGTCTCATACAACAGCTCGGCCGGGATCTTCTTCGAGCTCTCCTCCAAGGCGGTGATCCGCAACAACGTGCTCGTGCAGAACAATCAGGAAGGCGCGCCCTGGTACTGGGGCGCCGAAATCCAGATCGCGGCCTCGGAAGGGGCGATGGTGCACGACAATGTCCTGGTCGTGCGCGAGTCCGGCCGCGCGATCATGCTGATCGACCAGAACCGCTGGAAGGTGGGCGGGGGCTTCTACAAGACGCGCGACAACCGCGTCACCGACAACGAGATCACCTTCCTAGGCCGGGGCTCGGCCGGCGGCGTCTCGGACGCCGCCCCGAACGCGGAGAACTTCGGAATCATCGAGCGCGGCGGCAATCTCTTCGACCGCAACCGCTACCGGACCGTCACCGGCGCACCGGCACCGCGCTTTGTCTGGGGGACCGTGGAAATGGACTTTGCGAACTTCCGTGGCCGCGGCCAGGAAAAGCAGGGCAGCCTGACGGTAGGGGTCAGCGTTCCCCGCTGAGCCTGTCTCTTCAGCCCGGCTTCTTCCGGATCGGCGCCGGTGCGGGGGTCACAGCGGGTGGCAGGAGACCGAAGCTGCGCAAGCGTCCGCCCGGCCGCAGCCAGCGATCGACCGGCTTCTCCAGAGCGACATAGAACGCGACGCCGACGGCAAGCGCCAGCGCCACCCCGACGAGGCGCACCGGCAGATCATAGCTCGCCGGCATGCCGAAATGGCCGAGCAGCTTGCCGCCGGCGGACAGCACGAACCAGTGCGAGAGATAGATGCTGAAGGATGCCTCGCCGAGCAGCACCATGGTGCGCCCGAGCCGATTATCCTTCTCCAGCGCATGCCGGCACAGGAGGAAGCCGGCGAAGACGAGGCCGGCGGCGGCGATACGCCAAAGCGGCATCAGTTTGCCGGCAGGTGCCTCCCAGGCGGCCCAGAGCAGGAGCAGGGTCAGCGGCAACAGCTGCAAGGCCAATTCGGCAGGCTTGCGCCCTTCGAGCTCGCGCACCAGCCAGCCCAGGGCAAAGGCCAGCATGAACGGGTTGAAGACATGGGTCAGGAAGGCGGCGCCCAGCGTGCCGCCGCCGGCGATCGGTCCGGCCGGCGAGCCGAGCGCCAGCCCGATCGCACCGAGCCCCGTCAACAGCCAGGCGAGGCCGAGCCGCGCGCCGCGGCCGGAGCCGACGGTCGCCAGCATCAGCGCCACGCCGAGATAGAACAGGACCTCGTGCTCGAGCGTCCACCCCACGCCGAGGATCGGGAATCCCTGCTGCGGCAAGATGAGGTAGGTTTTCGCCATGCTGATCGGATCGGGGCTGAAGCCCATCAGGTGCCAGGCCGGCTTAACGAGGTAGACCGCAACCACGATGCTGGTGAAGAACCAGTACATCGGCAGCAGCCGCAGCACGCGCGCGGCGAAGAAGGCGCCGCCTGTATCCTTGGCGCCGACCCGCATGGCGATCACATAGCCGGAGACGATGAAGAAGAGCTCGACGCCCAGCGCCGAGAACGGCTGATACCAGGACCGGGCGATGGCGAGGCCCGAAAAATGCTTGGTCAGCAGGTCGGAATGACAAAGCACGACCTCGCTCGCGGCGAAGGCGCGCAGCCATTGCAGTTCCAGACGTCTCGACGGTTGCACAGCTTTGTCCCCCGCCGGGCCAGCCCGTCGGGGCCGGGCGCCCTGGCTTTCATTTCCGCCTTCCGGCAAGCGGCGCTCCGGAACGAAAGCTCCGGAACGCTGCCGTCCAGGCGGCCATGTCGGCCGGTTCTCCGCATCGTTGCTTTCCTCCGCTCCCGGCGACTTTGCCGGGCTCCAGCCATCGCGGAGGGCCATGGTCTTCTTCTAGCTCCCGCGCTAGCGCGCGCCTCGCGAGGTCAGCACCGCCGGGAAGGTCTCGAGCAGGATGTAGATGTCGAGCCAGAGCGACCAGTTCCGGATGTAGAACAGGTCCTCCTCCTGCTGCACTTCGAGGTCGCCGCCACTGCGCGAGCTGACCTGCCACAGGCCGGTCAGGCCGGGCGGGACGCTGACACGGACCGACTGGAAGCCCGGATCGAAGCTCGCCATGTGATAGTCGGGGAAAGGCCGCGGCCCGACCAGGCTCATGCCGCCGCGAACGATGTTCCAGAGCTGCGGCAGTTCGTCGAGGCTGGAGCGGCGCAGGAAGTGCCCGATCACCGGCAGAATCCGCGGATCGTCCTTGAGCTTGAAGAAGCGCTCCCATTCGGCCCTCGCCGCCGGGTTCCGCTCCAGATGCTCCTGGAGGCGGGTTTCTGCATCGGCATACATGGTGCGCAGCTTCAGGACGTGCAGTTCGCGGCCGTCGCGCCCGACCCGGCGCTGCCGATAGAAGGCGGAGCCGGGATCGGCGATCTTCACCGCGAGAGCCAGAAGCAGGATCAGAGGAGCGGCCAGCGTCAGCACGGGCACGGTCACCGCCAGGTCGATCCAGCGCTTGACCGCGAGATGCCCCGGCCTGAACAGGTCAAAGCGCACTTCGAGACCGAGTGCCCCGCCGAGATTGCGGGTGTTCAGGCCGATATTCGGCAGCCCGCCGACATTCTCGGAGACGACGACGTGCGGCGCGCGAACATCGGAAAGGGAGATCGCAGCCCTGCCCGGGACAGGCGCGAGATCGGAGGCCGTCACGATGGCGACCTCAGCCATCTGGGACAGCCGGGGCAGGTCAGCGAGGCCGCCCAGGATCGGAACCGGCAAGCTCTCGACACCGTCTCCATCCGACCGGTTGCTGATCAGCCCGACCGGGCGCAGCCCCAGCTTCGGATCGCGCAGCAGGCGCCGGGCCATCGGGCCGCAGATCTCCGGGGAGCCGACCAGAACCGTTGGCGCCCCCCACAGGCCGGCCCGCATCAGCATCAGGCGGACCAGCCCCTCCGTATAGTAGCCGATGACGAACAACCCCGCGCCCAGGCAGAGGATAGCGAGGAGGTTCTCTGGCGCATGCCAGATGCTCAGCGCCAGAGCCGCCATCACGGCGAGCATCAGCGCCGCCTGCGCCCGCAGCCGCAGCCGATCGATCGGGCAAGGGCCCCAGCAAGCGTATATGCCGAACAAGGCGTGCAGCGGCACGGCCAGAACGGCCGCGGCCCATCCAAATTCCCAGGCGTCCCATCCCGTCGCTGGCGCGACCTGCGCGGCCAGCGCAGCGGCGAGGCCGACGGCAATCAGGTCGCCGGTCACCAGCGCCGCGACCACGACGC
>JAEXUU010000073.1 GCA_023452965.1 Pseudomonadota bacterium
TGCGGAAGGCGTCGCGCTTGCGCAGGATGGTGATCCAGGACAGGCCGGCCTGGAAACCGTCGAGCATCAGCTTTTCCCAGAGCGCGCGGGAATCATATTCCGGCACGCCCCATTCGGTGTCGTGATAGGCGAGGTAGAGCGGATCGCTCCCCGGCCAGACGCAGCGATATTTGCCGTCCGGTCCCTGGACCGCCTCGCGCCCGCTGATGACGTCGCTCATGCCGCGGCTCCGAATTCAGGCTCGCCCGGGAAGGGGAAGCGGATGAAGGCGGGCTTCTGCAGGGTGAAGGCGAGGCCGCCGGCATCGAGCTCATGGCCGGCAGCGAGCGCATCCGCCACCCGGTCGAGCCGGAGCAGGGCAAGGCCGCGCCCCCTGGCGCAGGAGCCGACGCGGCCGAGTAGCTTGCCGCCGGCGCTGGCCTCGACGCCGTCCTCGGGGTTCAGGCCGTCGCTGAAGACCACCGGCACGACGCGCGAGCGGGCGGTACCGCGGTGCTGCATGCGCGAAACCACCTCCTGGCCGATGAAGCAGCCCTTCTTGAAGGAGACGCCGCCGAGTTGGTCGAGCAGCGCCTCGTGCGGGAAGGTGTCGCCATAGGCGAAGTCGCGCCCGCCATCGGGAATGCCGAGCGCGATGCGGCGGGCGTGATAGTCGTCCATCTCGCCGTCGGCGATCTCCTCGACGCCGTCGCGGTCGGTGATCGCCCGGTCGCCGAGGTGCGGCAGGCGCGGATCGGCATAGCGCAGCCCGGCCTCCTCCGGCAGGCGGCCGCCATCGCCCGCGACGATGACGGCGGTGCTTTCGGTGAGGTCGTCGAGCGCCACCTTGGCGCGCAGCTTGTAGAGTTTCAGGCGCTTCATCAGATCGGCAGTCTGGAGGAGCGGGCAATCGAGCAGGAAGCCGCCGCCATCCTCCTCCGTCACGGCGACGATGAGAAAATCGCCGATGATCTTGCCCTGCGGTGTCAGCAGCGCGCCGTAGCCGGCCTTGCCGGGCGTCACCTCGTCCATCTCGTTGGTGACGATGTTCTGCAGGAAGTCGCGGGCATCGTCGCCGCTGACGCGGATGACGCCGCGGTCGACCAGTCTAATCGCCGGCATGTCGGACCTTACGCTTCGTGGTGGCTGCGGCTGGACGCCGTTCGCTGGGAATAGTTAGGTCGCTTCGGCGCCGTCCTCAACCAGTCCCGCGCCGGCAATGGCGATGGCGATGCGGTTTTCCCTGGGCTCGCCAGAAAACGGGTGCCCTCGGGCGGACAAGCGATGAGGCCGAAGGCCCTCGCACGGCCTGCTGACAATGGCTCCGTTCCTGCCAGAATGGCCTTCGCCAGCGTCATGGAGGCCGTGCCATGCCGAAGCCGTCCTTCGATCAAGCCGGGCTGTTCAGCGATGTGGCCCAGCGGGCCGCTTCGTTCCGCGAGACATTGCCGGACAGGCCACAGCGGCCGCTGGCCGATTATAGCGAGATGCTGCGCCGCCTTGCGGCACCGACACCGGAAACGGGCCTGCCGGCCGACGAGGTGATCGGAGCGCTCGACGAACAGATGCAGCCCGGGCTTCACGCCATGGCGGGCCGGCGTTTCTTCGGCTGGGTCATCGGCGCCTCGCATCCTGTCGGCGTCGCGGCCGACTGGCTGGCCAGCGCCTGGGGCCAGAACGCGGGCAATCATCAGGCATCGCCGGCGGCCGCCGCAACGGAAACCGTCGCGGCCGGCTGGCTGCTCGACCTGCTCGGACTGCCGCGGGAAGCGTCCGTCGGCTTCGACACCGGGGCAACGGTCGCCAACTTCGTCTGCCTCGCGGCGGCGCGTAGCGAGGTGCTGCGGCGCGTGGGCTGGGATGTCGAGGCGCGGGGCCTGTTCGGGGCGCCGCCGATCAAGGTGGTGATCGGCGACGACGCGCACACCACGGTGTTCTCGGCACTGCAATTGCTCGGGCTCGGCCATGACCGCGTCGTCAGGGTCGCGACCGATACGCAGGGGCGGATAGAGGCCGAGGCCTTCGCCGTGTCGCTCAAGGCCAGCGAGGGGCCGGCGATCGCGGTACTGCAGGCTGGCCAGATCAATACAGGCGCCAGCGATCCTTTCCGCCGGCTGATGCCGTTCGCGCACAGGCACGGGGCCTGGATCCATGTCGACGGAGCTTTCGGGCTCTGGGCGCGTGCCAGCGCGCAGACAGCCGAACAGGTCGCCGGTGTCGAGGAGGCCGATTCCTGGGCGACCGATGGCCATAAGTGGCTGCAGACGCCCTATGATTCCGGCTACGCGATCATCCGCGACAGCCAGGCGCATCGCCGCGCGATGACGGCGGCGGCGAGCTATCTGCCTGAGGTCGCGGCGGGCGAGCGCGATCCCAGCCATTTCGTGCCGGAGCTGTCGCGGCGGGCACGCGGCTTTCCCAGCTGGGCGATGATCCGCCACCTCGGCCGGGCCGGCATCGCGGCGATGATCGAGCGGCACTGTGCCCTGGCACGCCGCATCGCGCAGGCTCTCGAGAGCGAGCCGGGGATCAGTGTCCTCAACCAGGTCTGCCTGAACCAGATCGCTGTGCGCTTCGGCTCGGAGCTGCCGGTCGCGGCGGGCGATGCGCTGACGCAGGCGGTGATCGCCCGGCTGCAGGCCGACGGCACCTGCTTCGCGGGGGGCGCGAGGTGGCGCGGCCGCGCGATCATGCGGCTCTCGGTGATCTCGTGGCAGACTGATACCACGGATGCCGACGCCACGGTGGCCGCGATCCTCTCCGCCTGGCGCGCCTGCCGCGGCTGAGTTCAGCCGCGGCCCTGTCCCGCTCGCCGCCTCCATTTCGACGCGCCGACGATGGCAGCTTCCGCTGCTGCAAAAAAAATGCGCCCGGATCTGAAAAAAGTTTCGGCGGCCTGTCGATCTCGCCGCGCCTCGTTCGACGTGAAGACAGAGGGCAGGAATTCTCCTGCTCCGAACACCAAGGCAAAGCAAACCCTAGAGGCAGGAGAAGACGGATGCGCGTCATGGTTCTGGTCAAGGCCGACAAGGACAGCGAAGCCGGCGTGATGCCGAGCGAGGACATGCTCACCAAGATGGGCGCCTATAACGAGGAGCTGGTGAAGGCCGGCGTGATGCTGGCGATGGACGGGCTTCATCCGAGCGCGAAAGGGCTGCGCATGCGTTTCTCGGGCGCGGAGCGGATGATCACCGACGGCCCCTTCACCGAGACGAAGGAGCTGCTCGCCGGGTTTTGGATCTGGCAGGTCCGTTCCTTCGACGAGGCGATCGAATGGCTGAAGCGCGCGCCCTTCGACGGCGGCACCGAGATCGAGCTGCGGCCGGTCTTCGAGATGGAGGATTTCGGCGAGGTGCTGACGCCGGAACTGCGCGAGCAGGAAGAGCGGGTTCGCGCCGAGGCGGCGAAGCTCGCCAGCTGAACTTAGCCCCCTGTCAAAGAATGGCCGCAGCGCAGCTCGGCCGGTCCGTTTACCGCCCCAAGGAGAATTCCGATGCGTATCATGATT
>JAEXUU010000074.1 GCA_023452965.1 Pseudomonadota bacterium
GGCGTGCGCAGCTCATGGCTGACGGTCGCGAGGAACTGGCCCTTGACGTCGCTCGCCCTGACGGCCTCGGCATGGTGGCGCTCGCGCTCTTCGTCATGGACGCGGCGGTCGGTGACGTCGCGGGTGACGCAGACCACGGCCGCACCGAAGCGCGCACCCGCCTGATCGATCCGCCGGGCATTGAGCTCGAGCCAGCGAACAGTCGGCACGCCCGCGGGCTCGCCGGGACGGTTGGCGATGAACAGCACGCGGAAGCAGGCACTGGCCCGGCCGGCGCCATGGGCGGCATCACTGAGCGCCTTGAGGAAGAGCGGGCGATCGGCGATGTGGACGCGCTCGAACAGGCCCTTGCCGTGCAGTTGCGGCGGCTCGGAGCCGGTCAGGGCACGCGCGGCCTCATTGGCGAAGACGACGGCGCCGCCCAGATCGTGCCATGTCACGAGGTCGCCGACATGCTCCAGCATCAGGCGGGCCCGGGCATCCGAGGCGCGGTGCTCGCGCACCTCGTCATCGCGCCGGCGCAGGAAGGCCGCGGCGATCAGCAGCGCGTGCAGGATCGCGACGGCGGCAAAGAGCGGCATCGCCGCGACAATCCAGGGCGCGGGCTCGCCCACGACGCCCCAGCCCTGGAGCGCGACGACGCTGCCGAGCCCGATCGCGGCGAGGGCACTGGCGCGCGCAACATAGGGCCGTGAGCCCAAGAACATCGCCTGCGCCGGGACAGCGGCGAGCCAAAGCAGCAGTGGCGAGGTCGCGCCACCGGTCATGCAGGCAAGCGCCACGATGAGAAGCGTCAGCGCCGCCGCGGAAATGCAATGTGCGGCGTCGAGACGGCCGGTGCGCGACAGCACGAAAACCGCCAGCAGCGGCAGCCCGACCGCCATCAGCACCAGGGTCTCGAACGAATCGAGGCGGCCGCGCCAGGCGATATAGGCCGGCACCAGGCTGAGCCCGCCGGCGCCGATCGCCAGACGGGTCAGCATGAAGCGCTCATGCCGCATGCGTTCGAGCGAATTCGGCAGCGCCGATGGATGAACCATCGCCGCGACCTGCGCCCTGACCGCCGTCATCATGCTGGAGAACCGCAAACGCTCAACCTCTGCCGGCCGGCGACGAAAAGCCGGGCCTTGTTGGGAGCGATCCTCGCGGCCCGCATTTAAGCGGGACTTAAGGCGAAAGCCCACCTAGCGGCGACGGGCGTAAGGGAAGAGAGATTTATATCCTTTATTTTCAATCACCTAGCTCTCATCAGCCACAATTCTCCGAGGTTTCGCTTGTTGCCAGCAAGGTGAACGGAAACTGAAGAGCAAACACGGCCTTTGATTCAAATTGCGACCGTCCGGCACACCCGATGTTTCGACCCGAGTTCTAAGGTCGCAACGTCGGGGCCGGGACGCCCCGCGCTAGCGACGGGGACGATGATGGCCTATCTATTGCGAAGCATGGCCCTGATCGGGGCGATCGCCATGTACTCGCCGGTGCATGGCACGAAGAGCGAGCCGGAGGCTGCGCCTTTCGATGCGAAGGCCGCCATCTCCGTGCTGGCGCAGATCGACCCCAAGGCGGTGCTGCAAGGCGCGACCAGCCTGCGCGAGGCGGCCGAGGTGCTGGCCGGGCTTGAGCCCGAGACACGCGCCCGGGTGCTGGCGCTGGCGGCGGCCGCTGCGACGAGCCGCAATGGCGAGGCGCAAACGTCGCAGCGCTGACGCTTGACCTCGAAGGGCCGCGCGCCGAAGACAGCCGGCCAGACCGCCTCCCCCGCCGGCGGCCTGCAAGGTGAGCGACGGCCGATGAGCGAAAACCTCGACGAGATCATTGCCAATTTCGAGGTCCTGGACGAATGGGACGATCGCTACCGCTACCTGATCGAGCTCGGGCGCACGCTCGCGCCGCTGCCGCAGGAAGCCTATAGCGACGCCAACAAGGTCCGCGGCTGCGCCAGCCAGGTCTGGCTCGAGACGACGCGTGAGGGTGGCCCCGGCGAGGCAACCCTGCTGCATTTCCGCGGCGACAGCGATGCCCATATCGTGCGCGGCCTGGTAGCGCTGGCGCTGGCGATCCACTCCGGCCGCAGCGCCGCCGAAATCCTGGCAACCGACGCCTTCGGAATCTATGAGCGACTGGGCCTTGCCGCCCATCTCACGCCACAGCGCTCGAACGGGGTGCGCTCGATGATCGAGCGGATCAAGAACGACGCCCGCGCCGCCCTCGCCTAACCAAGCTTCAGCCCGGCGAAGGAAACACCGGACGGGCATCCACCGCCTGCCAGGCATAGTGCGCGACGGGATGGCGGCCGACCTTGCGCGCCAGGCCGTAGTGTTCGGCCAAGGCCGCCAGAGCCAGGCGCAGCACGACCTTGCCCGAGCGCGAAGGCCAACCTCGCTCGCGCTCGACCTCGTCCAGCCCCTTGAGGAAGCCGCAGACGTCGATGGCGAGCCCGGACAGCTCGGGGCCGAGGCGCTTGCAGGCCTGTCGAACACGCTGGCGCGCTGCCAGGCTGGCATCCGAGGCGCTGGCCGGGCCATGCGACGAGGCATGGGTTCCCGCAGCCAGCCCGGCATCCCAGTTCACGGTTACGCGCGGCAGCATCTGCGCCAGCGTGAGGTCGGCCCGGAAGCGCTCGCCGGCGGCGAATTCCGCGGCCGAGATCTGCGGCCTGCCGTCCCTGCCAGGCCGACGGTGCAGCCAGAGCAGCGGGCTTTCGCGCTCGTTCAGGGCGACTTTCTGCACCTCGCCCTCGACCATCACATCGGTCATGGCGACGGGGCGGGTTTCGGCAAGCTGCAGGCGGCGTGCCTTGCCGCTACCAAGCCAGACGGCGAGACCAACCTCGACCAGTGCCGCCGCCTGTTCGGGCGGCGCGTACCCGGCTCCGAGGGTCGCCGCGCCCACGGTCCGATAGAGCGCGATGCGGCCGCAGCCGAAAGGAGATTCAGCAGCGAACGCCCCAGCCTGCCGAAGGTGTTGCAGCAGGCGCTCCGGAGCCGCCTCGGCGACCGCGCCCGCGCTCATCGGCCCGCCTCCGGCGCCAGCGACCGATGTCTCAGCGCCAGCGCAGCCTCCAGTGCCACGAGCGCGAGCTCGAAACCGGGCTCGCTGCGCCGATCTTCGACCAGCGCACAGGCATGACGCACGGTCGTCCGGTCGCGACCGAAGGTGAGACCGACCTGGCTGAAGTTCAGCCCGAAGCTGACATGGGTGAGGTACATCGCGATCTGCCGGCCGAAGGCGACGCGGCTCACGCCGCGCCGGCCTTGCCGCAGCGCGGCCGGCGGCAGGCAGAGCGCCGCACAGACGGCCGCCTCGGCGAGCCTCGCCCCGGCGCTGCGGGACAAGGGATCGGGCCCATTGGCGAATTCAATGTTCATGATATGTTCACTCCCACATTGCGATCGTCTGGCGCGATCGGGGACGGCGAACACAGGACTATATTCCTATTTCCGGATTTTCAAGGGCGCCAGCAAGGCCGGGGATATCCTCCTGCCATATCCTGGCAGGGGCGCTCCAAACGACAAAGCCGCCGGCACAGCCGGCGGCTCGACATGAATCCCTTGACGGAATCCGCTTCTGCGCGATGGCTCGCGGCAGGCTCCCTCAGCGGCGCTTGCGGCGCTGCTGGCCGAGGCCCATCTTCTTGGCGAGCTGCGAGCGCGCCTCGGCATAGTTCGGCGCGACCATCGGATAGTCGGGCGGGAGGCCCCACTTCTCGCGGTACTGCTCGGGGGACATGTTGTACTGCGTACGCAGATGCCGCTTCAGCGACTTGAACTTCTTGCCGTCCTCCAGGCAGATCAGGAAGTCGGCCGTAATCGACTTCTTGACCGCGATCGCGGGCTTCGGCGCTTCGGCCGGGACGACTGGGGCTGCACCGCCAACGACGCGGCTCAGAGCCGCATGGACGTCGTTGATCAGCGCCGGCAATTCCGAGGCTGGAACCGAATTGTTCGAGACGTAGGCGGAAACGATATCTGCTGTAAGCTCGATAAAGTCCGAACCGTCGTGATCAGCCATGGCGGCGTTGCTCCGTTGTTTTTTTGAACCGGGCGTATCGGTGACTGTGCCCGCTCTGTTTACGTGGCGCGAACGCCTGCCGGAACCTGCACCGGCAGCAGGTCGAATTCTGCCGGACATAGAATCGTGCAAAACGGATCAGTCGTGCAATCGTCTAATCCAACAAAGATGACATCGCAAGTGGCAGTGATCATTTCGAATACGTTTATTCATGCCCAGTATTGGCGCTTCTTGCAATCGGCATGGTAACCAGAATGTGCAGCGGCTCGACCAGAATGTGCAATGGCGCGAATGGCCACGCGTAATGGTTGTCTTGCCAGCCCTTTTGCGCGGCTCTACGAGTCCGGGACCTGCCGCAACGTCCCGATATCGAGCAACGACGCGGCGAATGACCGCAACGCCGCGCTTCGAGACGGACCATGCCTGGAAAAGCCACTGCTACCCCGCCCCGCGCCGAAGCGCGCCCGCAGCATCGGACAGTGCACGGCGTCACCCTCTCCGACGACTATACCTGGCTGAAGGCGGAGAACTGGCGCGACGTGCTGCGCGACCCGGCGCTCCTGCCTGCCGACATCCGCGCCTATATCGAGGCGGAGAACGCCTGGTGTGAGCGGCTGATGAAGCCGACCAAGGCGCTGCAGCGTGAACTCGTCAAGGAAATGCGCGGGCGCATCAAGGAAGACGAC
>JAEXUU010000131.1 GCA_023452965.1 Pseudomonadota bacterium
AATGCGGACCGGGTTGGCGCCGTCTTCGGGACGCTCCGGCTGCTTGAGCAAGAGATTCATCGCGCCGCCGAGATAGTGGAATTGCGTCGCGCCATAGCGGCGCATCTGCTCCCAGCATTGCGAGGCGCTGAAGCGCTCGACCATGCCGATGCGCACGCCATGCTGCAGGCTCATCAGCACCGTCATCCAGCCGGCGACGTGAAAGAAGGGCTCCCAGAGGAACAGCACGTCACCGGGCCGAACCTCGGCCAGCAGCCCGGCATTCTTGGCGCCGATCTGGAACCAGCGCTCGGACAGCACGGCCCCCTTGGGCTCGCCGGTGGTCCCGGAAGTGTAGGAAACCATGCAGCGCCGATCGAGGCCGCCGGCGGCGTGCGGGGGGACCGCCCCGCCCTCCGCCATGACCTCGGCGAGGGGCTTGAAGCGCGGATCGCCGGCCGGCGCCTTCCCGCGCCAGAGCACGCCCTCGACGCGCGCATCGTCGGACAGCGCGCTGGCGAGCTCGACGAAGCCGCCATCGGCGATGATGAAGCGCGGCTGCGCGCTGGCGAGCTGGGTCCGGATGCCGAGCGCCTTGAGATGGATGCTGACCGGAACCACGATCGCGCCCAGCCAGGCCAGCGCGAAGAACAGGTAGATGTGCTCGGGCACGGTCGGCAGCATCAGGGCGACGCGGTCGCCTGGGCGGACGCCATGGCGCAGCAGCGCCGCCGCGCGGGCATCGACCTGCGCCTTGAGCTCGGCGAAGGTGATGACCTCGTCCCCGAACATCAGGAAGATATCTGCGCCATTGGTCGCGGCGCGCCGTTCCACCAGCTGCCTCAGCGTCTCATTCATCGAAGCTTCTCCTTGCGCCACCATGGCGTGAACGCTTGGGGTCAGGCGGATTTGCGGGCAGCGCGGATGCGGAAGAACTCTTCCATGCACCGCTGCGGCTCTCCGGAGGCGAAGGCTTCGCGCTGGGCGTCCTCGGCGATCTCGAAGGCGCGGTCGAAGGCCGGCTGCGTCGCCTGGCGATAGGCGCGCTTCGTCAACCGCAGCGCGACGGGCGGCTTGCCGCCCAATTCGCGCGCCAAGGCAATGCTTCGCGGCAGCACCTCCGCGGGCGGAACGATCTCGTTGAGCAGGCCGATATGCTTGGCCTCCTCCGCATCGATCAGGCGACCGGTCAGGATGAGATCCATGCTGCGGGCGATGCCGATCCGCTCGGCGAAGATCCCCCAGGGACCGGCGACGCTGGGGATACCGTTGTTGAGCTCCGGCTGGCCCATCGCCACGCCGGCATGGCCGATGCGATAGTCCATCAGCAGCGCGACCTGGAATCCCGATCCCGCCGCCAGTCCGTTGAGGGCGGCGACCGTCGGCTTCTCGATGCCGCGGATGATCTCGTAGAAGTCCTTGACCTGCCGCACCCACTCGCTGGCGTCATAAGTCAGCTCGAAGCCCTGCGATTCATTGAAGTCCTGCCCGGAGCAGAAGGCCCGCTCGCCAGCGCCGGTCATCACGATCGCCCTGACGGAATCGTCGTTGCCGAGCTGCGCCAGCATCTGGCCGAGCTTGTCTCGCATCGCGACCGTCCAGGCGTTCAGACGCTGCGGCTTGTTGAGCGTGACGATCGCGACGCCATCCTCATGGCGCAGAAGGAGTTCGGCATCGGTCATCGCAGGCCTCGCGAGGTTGCGCGACTGCACCGCAACGAGTGAGTCGCTATCGAATATTGATAATGAATATCATATTATGACGATCCCTGCGAAACCGGCAAGCCGGATTTTAGGTGACCGACGGCCCTTGCGCTGCGAGCCGGCCACCTTCGCCGCCACGCAACGTTAGCGACAAAGGACATTGACAATCATTATTTGATATCTCTACTCATTATTAGATATCGATGAACCGGAGTCGAAGGCATGCCCCAGAGCGAGATCGAGGAACTGCGGGCGGATTGCGGCCTCGCCGCCAAGTTCTGGGGCCGGACCTTCGGCGCCCTGGGCGCGATCGTCTTCCGGGAGAAGGGCGAGGACGCGATCAAGCGGCTCTGGCAGCTGATGCTGCACCAGCACCAACAGGGTTTCTACAAGCAGGGGCTGATCAAGCTCGGCATCTCGCCGGACGAGCCGCCGGCAGTCGCAGCGGGCAAGTACCACTGGTACACCAACCTGATCGGCGGCCTGACGATGGAGTATGTCGAGGAGACGCCGAAGAAGGTCTGGATCCGCTACACCGCGCCGATGTGGACCTATCCGGGCACGTCGATGCTGGCCATGCCGGCCTCGCTCCGGCGCACCATCTTCTCGATCTGGCACCCCGCGAACGGCCGGATGATGGGCAATAAGCGCCTCGGCTGGGTCGCCACCAAATTCGTCATGGAGGGCGACCCCTATGACGAGGGCTATTTCTACGAATACGACCGCGATCTCGCACCGGGCGAGGAGCTGCGTTTCGAGCAGGTCGCGCATACGCCGGAATTCGACCCCGCCAAGGCGCCCCGCCTCGACGAGAGCCTGTGGCCAGAGCCGCGCATGCTGAAGGCGCGCCGCAACTGGTCGCGCGAATACGTCGCGACGACGCTAGACTGCCTCCGGCAGATGTATGGCCCCCACACGACCAATTATCTCTGGGAGCAGACGATGCGCGGCATGGCCGTGCAATATGCCAGGGAACTCAAGGCCGATGCCGGCATCGACGGCAATGACGCCGAGGCGATCGCGACCTTCTTCGCCCGCATGCTCAAGGCCCAGGGTCAGGATTTCGCGCTGCAGCGCCTCAGCGACGACCGCTTCGCGATCACGCTCGGCTCATTCCTGCCCTTCCAGCCGGATGCGCCGGAGGCGTTGCGCCACGCCAGCTTCGCCTTCCAGAGCGTCGCGGCCTGGACGCTGAACGGCCGCGTCGCAGTCTCCCGCCAACCGAGCCCGGATGCGCGCAACCCGACCGGCGAGACCTGGGAAATCGCGAACGCCGGCCGCTGGCTCTACTGACGCCCGCCCAGACCAAGGCATTGCAGATCATGCAGCATATCGACACTGACCTCACGGTCAGCGATCTCCTCGACGCGCGCGTCCGCGAGCACGGCGACAGGGTGTTCTGTACCTGGCAGCAGGAACGCATCACCTATGCCGAACTCGGCGAACGGGTGGGCCGGCTGGCCAACGGCCTGCTCGCGACCGGCATCACGGCCGGAAGCCGCGTCGCGGTCATGCTCGCCCATCATCCCGACCACATCCTGACCCTGCTCGCGCTGCTGCGGATCGGCGCGGTTGAGGTGCCGATCAACACGCATCTGCGGGGCGACGGACTGCGCTATCAGCTCAGCCACAGCGAGCCGCAGGCGATCGTCGTCGACGAGGAGTTCGCGGAGCAGCTGCTGCCGGCGCTCGATGCCCTCGGCGGGCCAGTGCGGCTGATCTGGCGCGGCGCGAGCCCGCCGCAACCGAATGCCCGGACGCAGGTGACAGGCTTCGTCGCGGTCACCAATGGCCCGCAAGGCAAGCCGGCTCATCGCGGCCGATCCGGCGACATCGTCGCCATCTGCTACACCTCCGGCACGACCGGCGCGCCGAAGGGCGTGCTGATGACCGATGCGATGTATCGCGCCGCGGCGACGAGCTCGCTGCTGCTCTCGGGCATCGAGGAAGGCGACGTGCCGCTGTTCTGGGAGCCGATGTACCATCTCTTCGGTATCGAGGTGGTGGTGCTTGCCCTGTATAGGCCGGTGACGCTCGCCATGGTCGAGCGTTTCAGCGCCTCCAGTTTCTGGCGCTGGGCGCGCGAAAGCAAGGCGACCCATATCCATTATGTCGGCGGCGTCCTCCAGCTGCTGCTGCGCCAGCCGCCGGGACCGGAGGATCGCAGCCACGGCATCCGGGTCGCCTGGGGCGGGGGCTGCCCGACGCAGACCTGGCATCCTTTCGAGGAGCGCTTCGGCATCGAGATGCGCGACAGCTTCGGCATGACCGAGACGGCCGCGCTCAACATCGTCAACACCCGCGGCATCCCGGGCGCGCTCGGCGTCCCCTTGCCCTATTTCGAGGCTCGCGTCATCGACGAAGCGGGCGATCCCGCCGGCACCGGCGAGGTCGGCCAGCTGCTGATCCGCGGCAGGCAGCCCGGCATCGTCACGCCCGGCTACTACCGCAGCCCCGAGGCGACGGCCGCGACGATCCGGGACGGCTGGCTGCATACCGGCGATCTGGTCCGCCAGGACGAGGACGGCGTGTTCTGGTTCTTCGCCCGTCAGAAGGACAGCATCCGCCGGCGCGGCGAGAACGTCTCGGCCTGGGAGGTCGAGCGCGTCATCAACCAGCACCCGCAGGTCGAGGAAAGCGCCGCGATCATGGTGGTCAACGAGTTCGGCGACGAGGATCTCAAGGTCTTCATCAAGCCGGTCGGGGCGCCCTTCGCGGTCGAGCCGTTCCTGTCCTGGTGCCGCGAGCGCATGGCG
>JAEXUU010000207.1 GCA_023452965.1 Pseudomonadota bacterium
GGAGATGACGCCGACGATGCCGGCGCCGACGGCGAACAGCCCGACCCCGAGGAAAGCGGCGATCAGGCGGCCGCCGATGCCGAAGCGCCTGCCGGACCAGAAGCGTCTCACGGCCGCCCTCCGGAGAGACCGTCCTCGCCGCCGGTCCAGCCGACGGCGGCAAGCCGCTCGGTCGCCCGCCGCAGCGCATCGGCAGCCTCCGCGGCATGGCTGGCGATGGCGCCGCGGATCTGCGCCTCGATCCGGGCCTGCGCTTCGGGTGCGGCGATGCCGCGCGGGACGCGCACGAGATTGCGGAAGCGCTCCGGCTGCTCCAGCTCGGCGGCGGTAACGGGCGGGCGGGTCAGGGCGGCGCGGGCCTGCGTCAGGAGCCGGGCGGTCTGCTCATCGGGATGGCTGAGCAGGGCAGCCTCCATCGCCTGGAGGCTGCGCCAGAGCCTTGCATGCTCGGCGCGGCGGAAGGTGATCCACTCGTCGAAGATGATGTTGACGAGCTCGTAGCGGCTGGCCGACAGGCCGGCATCGAAGCGGGTCTTGCTGAACAGGCCTGCAGTGTCCGAGAGATGCGGCGGTGTCTCGTCCGGGCCATAGGCGGCCGGGGAGACGGCGAGGCGGCCGATCTTCGGCTCGCGCAGCAGCCTCTGGCCTTCCGGTGAGAGGACAAAGTCGACGAAGAGCTCGGCCTCCTTGGGATTGGGCGAGGTTGCGAGCCGTGCGATGCTGGCCGGCGCGAACAGGGTTTCCTCGGGCAGTACGAAGCGGTTGGCCTCGCCTTCGGCCGCGCCGGAATCCGTCAGGAAATCGATGGAAATGCCGATGCCGAAGCGGCCGCGCGCGACGCCGGCGGTGACGCCGAAGCTGCGCGCGGTGAGCGTTGCGAGATTGCCGCCGATCGCCGACCAGAGTGCCCAGCCGCGCTCCCAGCCGAGCGATTGCAGCAGCGCCTCGACCATCAGATGGGTGGTGCCGGACCGGGCCGGCGAGGTCAGGCCGATATGGCCGGCATAGGCGGGGGCGGCTAGATCTGACCAGTTGCGCGGTACCGGCAGATTGCGGGAGGCGAGATAGCCGGGACTGTAGACCAGCCCGTAGCCGGAAATGGCGAAACCGAGATAGCGGCCGGCGGGGTCGTTGACCGGGTAGCCGGCGATGGTCTCGGGCGCGCCGGTCGCGCGCGGCTGCGGCTGCGCCAGCAGCCCGGCCTGCTTCAGAAGCTCGAAGGCATCCGGCGCCGAGGCCCAGAAAAGATCGGTCTCCGGCCGCTTCTGGGCGTGGATGTCGGCGAGCGCAGCGGTCGTCTTGCGCTGGACGATCTCGACGGCGATGTCGGGATGGCGGGCGCGGAAGGCGGTGCGGAACGGCTCGAAGAAGGACGGTGGGAACGAGGTGATGACCTGGACGCGGCGCGCCTCCGCCGGCCCGGCGGCGAGCCAGCCGAAGACGGAAAGGGCAAGCCAGAGAGAAAGGGCGCGGCGGCTCATCGAACCGTCATATAGCCGGGAAATCGGCCCGCATAGATCGGCAACGCGACCGCTCGGCGAGAGGAAGGGCCGCCGGCGGCGGCCCCTCGGTCGTCTGGCGCCGCCTCACTTCACATGCAGGAGGACCGCGCCTTCCACGACGGTGGGAGCGCCGACGCCGGTATTGGCGGCGTGCTCCTTGATCCAATCCTTCGCCTTTTTGAGGCTCTCATCGGTGCCGGCCTTGTCCTTGCAGACCGTGACGGAGACCCCGCCATCGGCGGTGCGGATCAGCGCGTAGTTCGAGAAGCCCGTTACCGTCCGCATCAGCTTCTCGACGTCGGCCTTGCGCTTCTCGAGCAGGTCGAAAAGCTCCTTGGCGCCCTTGCCGGAATAGGTTCTGACGATCGCGTGCATGGCCAGTCCTCCCTTCAAGGCCCCGCCAGCCGCGACAGCTATGCGCCTCCGCGCAACGCTTGCCAATTCAAGATGACGCAAGGGAGGGTGCTTTGGCCCCGGCGGGCCTTGCTCCGGCGAGGTAGCCCATTCGCTCCACACAGGGCGGCAAGGCGAAAGAACCGGTGCGACAGCGCAGCATGCAGTTGCGACGGTCATGAAACTGTCACACAAGCTGCCGGCAATTCGGCTGGTTTTTCGCTGCGACGAGGGCGGCGAGGCTGGCCGTGCGATCACGACGAGGTGCGCGGTGCTCGGCTGGTTCCAGAAGCTGCTTCCGAAAGAACCCAAGTTCTTCGATCTGTTCGAGGCGCATGCGGTCCCGCTGGTGGCCGGGGCGAAGGCGCTGGATGCGCTGCTCTCCGGGCGGATGCCGGTAGAGGCCGGCTGTGCCGAGATCTTCAAGCAGGAGGATCTGGCCGACGAGGTCGCCGGCGAGGTCATGCTGGAGACGGGGCGCAGCTTCATCACCCCGTTCGACCGCGGCGACATCGAAGAGCTGATCGGCTCGATGGACGATGCCATCGACCAGATGAAGAAGACCGCCAAGGCGATCGCGCTCTACGAGGTCGAGGCTTTCGAGCCCGGCATGGCCGAGCTCGGCGCGGTGATCGTGCAGGCTTCGGAGCGTGTCGCCGTCCTGCTGCCGATGCTGCGGGACATCAAGAAGCATGCGATCGCGATCGGAGCCCTCTCCAAAGAGATCGGCGCGATCGAGGAGCATTCCGACGAAATCCATGGCGACGGCCTGAAGGCGCTGTTCCGGGCGCATCGGGGCGGCGACGCCATGGGCTTCATCGTCGGTGCCGAGATCTACGACCATCTCGAAAAGGTGGTCGACCGGCTCGAGGACGTCGCCAAGCGGGTTAGCCGCATCGTGCTCGAACATCTCTAGGCGGCACGCGCCGTGGACCTTTCGAGCGTCGCCACCGCCCTGATCTTCCTGATCGCCGTCGCGCTGCTGTTCGACTTCCTGAACGGCCTGCACGACGCAGCGAATTCGATCGCCACCATCGTCTCGACGCGGGTGCTGGCGCCGCAATGGGCGGTGTTCTGGGCCGCCTTCTTCAACTTCATCGCCTTCATGTTCTTCGGGCTGCACGTCGCCCAGACCGTCGGCTCTGGCATCATCCAGGCGGCGATCGTCGACGACCGGGTGATCTTCGGGGCGCTGACCGGCGCGATCGCCTGGAACGTGCTGACCTGGATCGCCGGCATTCCGTCGAGCTCCTCACATGCGCTGATCGGCGGTCTCGTCGGGGCGGGCCTCGCCAAGGCGGGCTTCTCCTCGATCGTCTGGTGGGGGCTGGGCAAGACCTTCGTCGCGATCTTCATGTCGCCGGCGATCGGCTTCGCGCTGGCGCTGCTGCTCGTGCTGATCGTCTCCTGGAGCTTCCTCAAAGTCGCGCCGATCAAGGCCGACAGCACCTTCCGGGCCCTGCAATTCGTCTCCGCCTCGCTGTACTCGCTCGGCCATGGCGCCAATGACGCGCAGAAGACGATGGGCATCATCGCCGTGCTGCTGTTCTCGCACGGAATGATGGGCGACACCTTCTCGGTGCCGTTCTGGGTGGTGATCTCCTGCCAGGCGGCGATGGCGCTCGGCACGCTCTGCGGCGGCTGGCGGATCGTCCACACCATGGGCTCGAAGATCACCAGGCTGACGCCGCAGCAGGGCTTCTGCGCCGAGACCGGCGGGGCGATCACCCTGTTCATGGCGACCTATCTCGGCATCCCCGTCTCGACGACGCACACCATCACCGGCGCGATCATCGGCGTCGGCGCCGCTCGCCGGATGGCGGCGGTGCGCTGGGGCGTGGCGCGCGGCATCGTTTTCGCCTGGATCGTGACGATGCCGGCGGCGGGCGCGATCTCGGCCGCGGCCTATTTCCTGTCCGTCTACTTCCTGACCGGGCGCTGAGGGCGGCGAGGTACCGCGAGCCTCAGGGCAGGTTTTCGCGCAGCACGATCTCGGTGCTCGGCCGGCTCGTGCCCTCGGTAGCCGGGCGGCCGGCGCGCAGATTGGCGAAGATCGAGACGCAGGTCATCAGTGTCGCCTGCGGGTGCTGGGTGATCACCGCATCCATGGTGCCGTCGATCAGCAGCGCCCGGGTGTCGGGCGTCAGGCCGTGGCCGACGAAGACGACCTCATGCTGGCGCCCGGCCTCCTTCAGGGCCCGGCCAATGC
>JAEXUU010000270.1 GCA_023452965.1 Pseudomonadota bacterium
CGGCCATGCAGTGAGCCCGCAGGCGTTCCGCATAATGGGCCTCGAGCCAGCTCTTCAGGAACCGGGTGGGAACGGTGAGATGGGCAACGCCCTCGACCACTGCGCAGATCTCGACACGGGCGAACCAGCTCGAGAACACGTCCTCGCCGAGCTCGGCGCGCAGGCGGCGGCGCACGCGGTCCCAGCTCTCCTTCTCCGCGGCAGCAGCCGCGCCTTTGGCCAAACCCAGTTTCGCAACAGACGGACCCGACGCAACATCGACAAAATCGCCAGTCTCGATCTGCTCCAGCATTTTTCTATCGCCCTGTTCAATCGGTTTCGCGCGGCGTCACCCGACCGGCAAAGCCGGTCGGCCGCACTGATTTTGGTGAAAGCAAAGAATCCACGTCCCCCGGACAGGCCGAAGGCTCGGATCGTGCCAATGTTGGTCGTCGGCTTAGGAGTAGCGGGCTCGTCGCAGGACGAAACCGTTCTTCATCTCAACAAGTATAACGTAGCAAGACAAAGAGCCGCATCCCTCCAACCTCTCTGGTTGTAAGCCAAAACGAGTTTCGATCTTTGGAAATCCCGGTCCGACATCTCTGTCCGCCCGGCGATGAGAGGACCTTATAGGGAGCCCTCGGACGGGGGCAATATCCCCCTCTGCCGGCTATCGGGATTCAGTCGGGAAGCCCCGGCTGCTGCCCCACCGGCAGACCGCCTGCAATAGGTTGGGGAAGTTAAGCTTTTCTTTACAGCTGGGCGGTTGCGAGGGCCGCGAATCTTTTTTTTTCGAGCCCTCGAAAGCCGCCGCGGGAAGCCTCGGGAATCCCTGGCGGCGATTGCTTTGCCTGCTAAGGTGATGAAAAATATGGCCTAATTTTGCGCGGTCAAAAATGCGTTACGAGCGGTTTTTCCGCCCGGAAAACCGCGGTGGAGTCAAGCCCGGAAGGTGATGGAAAGATTGCGGAATCGCCACGGTGGCCGAGATTTTTATCTGCGCCGGCGGGGTCTTGCGGAGGCGTTCCGGCCAAAGAAAAACCCGGCCGAAGGGCCGGGTTGAAACACGCTAAAAAACCGCTCTGCGGAACGCGGCTCAGGAAGCCAGCGCGCTCACGCGATGGGCCAGGCGCGAAACCTTGCGCGAGGCGGTGTTCTTGTGGACCACGCCCTTCTGCGCGGCCCGCATGATCTCCGGCTGGGCGGCCTTCAGCGCCTCGGCGGCGGCGCCCTTGTCGCCGGAGGCGATCGCCTCCTCGACCTTGCGCAGGAAGGTGCGCATGCGGCTGCGGCGCGCCTTGTTCACCTCGGTGCGCCGCACGATCTTGCGAGCGGCTTTCTTGGCCGAAGTCGTATTGGCCATCGTTCGTCCTCGTCCTCGTCGCGGCGGACACCGGGCTTCTTGCCAAGTGAAGCGGAGCGCGAACCCTTGCATGAAAAACGTGAGCGACGGCCCTGCTGTCGCAGGCCGTCGCGATCCGTGAGCCTATAATCGCTGCCGGCTGCCACGTCAACGCGGAAATGGCGGCGGCGCCGGTCAACCCTCGCCGCGCCGGATTGCGACGGCCTCGATCTCGATCAGATAGCCATAATGCAGCTCCGGAACCGGCACCACGGCCCGTGCCGGACGGTGCGCGCCGAAAACCTCGGCATAGATCGCGTTGAACTCCGGCCAGTGCCCGCCGCCGACCAGATAGGCAGTGACCTTCAGCACGTCGCCCGGTCCTGAACCCGCGGCGGCGAGCACCGCGAGCAGGTTCGCCAGCGCCTGGCGCGCCTGCACGGCGAAGGGCTCTGCCGCGGTATGGCTGCCGTCCGGGCGCGGGGCGAGCTGGCCGGAGACGAAGACCAGGTCCTTGTAGGCGACGGCCTGGGAATAGTGCCCCGCCGGCGCCGGGACCTCCGGCGAGAGGATGGTCTTTATCTCGCTCACGCGCCCTCGCCGATGAAGCGCGCGAAGCTCGCGAGGTCGACATTGCCGCCGCTCAGGATGACGCCGACGCGCTTGCCTTCGACCGGCACCGCGCCGGTGAAGGCGGCGGCGGCGGCGAGGCAGCCGGTCGGCTCGACGACGAGCTTCATGCGCTCGGCGAAGAAGCGCATCGCCGCGA
This sequence comes from Pseudomonadota bacterium, assembly GCA_023452965.1. Next base: position 2,091 of record JAEXUU010000270.1, read on the forward strand.
CGAGGGCGGCATCCGGCACGGTGACGATGTCCTCGACCAGGTCGCGGATGATCGGGAAGGTGTAGTCGCCGAGGAAGGGCGTCTGCGCCCCGTCGGCAATGGTCTTGGGCACGTCGATCTTGACGATCTCGCCCTTGCGCAGGGATTGCTGGCCGTCATTGCCGGCCTCGGGCTCGACGCCGTAGACCCGGCAGCCGGGATTGAGCGCCTTGGCCGCGAGCAGCGCGCCGGCGAGCAGGCCGCCGCCGCCGAGACAGACCAGGATGATGTCGAACTGGCCGGCATCCTCGATCAGCTCCTTGGTCGCCGTGCCCTGGCCAGCGATCACCGCCGGGTGGTCATAGGGCGGGATCAGGGTCAGGCCGCGCTCGCTGGCGAGCTTGCTGCCGAGCGCCAGCCGGTCCTGGCTGTAGCGGTCATAGGAGACGATTTCGGCGCCATAGCCCCGGGTCGCGGCGACCTTCGCCGCCGGCGCGTCCTGCGGCATGATGATCGTGGTCGGCGCGCCGAGCAGCTTGCCGGCATAGGCGATGGCCTGGGCATGGTTGCCGGAGGAATAGGTCAGGACGCCCGCCCTGCGCTGTTCGGCCGAGAGTGCGGCGATGGCGTTGTAGCCGCCGCGGAACTTGAAGGCGCCCATGCGCTGCAGGTTCTCGGCCTTGAAGACGAGATTGGCGCCGGTGCGCTCATTGGCAGTGCGCGAGGTCAGGGCCGGCGTGTGATGC
>JAEXUU010000316.1 GCA_023452965.1 Pseudomonadota bacterium
GACGCCGCTTCGCGGCTCCTCAGGATGAGGGCTGAGGGAGCGCCGACCGCTCATGGTTTTCTGCTCCCGCCGGCCTTGTGAGCCGGCTTCTTCTGCGCCGCCGAGCGGCCGATCCGCTTGAAGGCGCGGTTCTGGTCGCGGATCGCGATCTCGACCGGCAGGCGCTCCATCGAGGATGCGCCGTAGAAGCCGTGGCAATGCTTCGTGTTCTTCATGATGAAATCGGCATCGGCCGGCTCGGCGACCGGCCCGCCATGGACCAGGACGATCGCGTCCTTCTTCACCGCGAGCGCTGCCGCGGCCCAGGCGTCGACGAGCGCCGGACAATCCGCCAGCTGCAAGGCCGTGCCGGCACCGATCGAACCGCCGGTCGTCAGGCCGAGATGGCAGACGATGATGTCAGCGCCGGCCTTGGCCATGGCGCGGGCGTCGTCCTCGCAGAACACGTAAGGCGTGGTCAGCAGGCCCTTCTGGCTGGCGAGCGCGATCATCTCGACCTCGAGCCCGTAGCCCATGCCGGTCTCTTCGAGATTCTTGCGGAAGACGCCGTCGATCAGCCCGACCGTCGGAAAATTCTGGACGCCGGCGAAGCCGATCCGCCTGATATCGTCGAGGAAGACGTCCATGCGCCGGAATGGATCGGTGCCGCAGACCCCGGCGATCACCGGCGTCCGCTGCACCACGGGCAGCACCTCGGCGGCCATCTCCATGACGATGGCATTGGCGTCGCCATAGGGCATCATGCCGGAGAGCGAGCCGCGCCCGGCCATGCGGTAGCGGCCGGAATTGTAGATCACGATGAGGTCGATGCCTCCGAGCTCCTCGCATTTGGCGGAGAGCCCGGTACCGGCGCCGCCGCCGATGATCGGCTCGCCCTTGGCGATCATCGCCCGGAAACGCTTCAGCAGGGTCTTCTTGTCGAAAGGCGTCATGACCTGCCTCCGCTGGCCCGCTCGCGCCGGCGGCCGGCATGCAGTGCGCGGAACTGCTGAACCAGCGCCGCGGCGAAGGCGGGGTCGTTGATGTGAAGCGGCAGGCGGATGAGCTGCCGGTTGGCGCTGGTGCGCACCGTCTGCTCCAGCGCCTGGACCAGCGCGGCATCGGCGGCCGGGTCATGGAAAGCCTGGCCCGGCGCATCGAGCGCCGAGACGCCGCCTTCGGGAATCAGGAAGCGGACCGGGCCTTCCATCTGGTTCAGCCGCTCGCCGATCCAGCGGCCCATGCGCGCATTCTCCTCCGGCGTCGTCCGCATCAGCGTGATCTGCGGGTTGTGCGGGTAGAGCTTGCGGCCGCGATAGCGCTCGGGGACCGTCTCGGGCGCGAAGAAGTTGACCATGTCGAGCGCGCCGACCGAGCCGACATAGGGGATGCGCGTGCGGATGACCGCGCCGAACCGGTCCTCCGTCGCCGGCAGGAAGCCGCCCATCATCATGTCGCAGATCTCGGTGGTCGAGACGTCGATCACCGCGCCGACGAGGCCGGAATCGACCAGCTTCTCCATCGATTGGCCGCCGGTGCCGGTGGCGTGGAAGACGAGCGGCTCCCACTCGGCCTCGAGCAGCCTCGCGACCTGCTGAACGCAAGGCGTCGTGACACCGAACATGGTCAGGCCAACCAGTGGCTTCTCGGGCTCGGCCCGCCGCGGCGTGGCCTCACGCTTGAGCTCGGCGAGCCGTGCCTTCGCCATCGCCGCGACCGCGCGGGCGCCATTGCCGAGCACGAGCCGCGAGACGCGGTTCAGCCCCTGCACATCCGTGACGGCGTGCATCATCGTGATGTCGGTCGCACCGACATAGGCGCGCACGTCGCCCGAGGCCATGGTCGAGATCATCAGCTTGGGCACGCCGACGGGGAGCGCCTGCATCGCCGGCGTCACGATCGCGGTGGCGCCGGAGCCGCCGGCGGAGATGATGCCGAGCACGCCCTCCTGCCGCGGCAGCCAGGCCGCGAAGGCTTCCGTCATCGCCGCGACCGCCGTGCCGCGATCGCCCGAGGAGATGCCGGTCGAGCCCCTGGCCGAGGCAAGCGCGACCTGCTGGGGCGTGACGTCGCCGCCGGCGCTGCGGCCCGAGGTCGAGAGATCGACCAGCAAGGTCCGCAGCCCCTCGGCGCGGACGAGGTCGCGGATATAGCGCAGCTCCTCGCCCTTGGTGTCGAGCGTGCCGGCGATGACGACATAGGGCTCGCCCGCGGCTGCCGCTGCGGCGAGCGGCCGGATGGCGCCGACATGCGCGCCGTCGCGCGTCGCCAGGGTCGGGCGGGAGATCGTACGCGCCTGCGCCTCGATCCGCGCCGCCGGGATGGGCTGCGACCAGCGGGTCGGGATGACGGGGTTGGCATTGTAGACGCGGGTCGGGCCCGCGGCGATGGCGGGCGCGGGACGTGCGGCGGCAGCGCCGGCTGTGGGCTCAGGCGCGCCGTCGGTCTCGTCATGGCCATGGCGCCCGACACCGAGCAGGCGCTGCTGCAAATCGCGGTCGCCGGCGAGCGCCGCCGAGGCGATGATGCGGTTGACCCGGCCATTGACCATGATCGCGACCGGGTCCGACATCTGCGTGGCGACGCCGATGTTCTGCTCGATGACCAGGATCGCGACATCGCCCTGGTCCGCGAGCCGGACCAGCATCTCCTCGACATGGGCGACGATCACCGGCGCCAGCCCCTCGGTCGGCTCGTCCATGACGAGCAGGCGCGGGTTGAGCATCAGGGCCCGGCCGATCGCCAGCATCTGCTGCTCGCCGCCCGAAAGCTGTGCGCCGCCATTGTTGCGGCGCTCGGCGAGCCGGGGAAAGGCTTCGTAGATGCGCTCCCGCGTCCAGGCGCCGCGCTTGCCGCGCTGCATCAGCTGGAGATGCTCGTCGACGGTGAGCGAGCGCCAGAGCCGGCGCCCCTGCGGGACATAGCCGATGCCGAGGCGGGCGATCTCGGCGGGCGAGCGGCCGACGATCTCCTCGCCGAAGAAGCGGATCGAGCCGGACGAGATCGGCACAAGCCCCATGATCGCCTTGCACATGGTCGTCTTGCCCATGCCGTTGCGGCCGACAACGGACAGCACGCCGCTCTCCAGCGTGAGATCGACGCCCTGCAGGGCATGAGAGCGCCCGTAGAACACGTTGAGCCCGGCGATCTGCAGGATCGGCACGCCGGCGGCGGGCGGAGGCCTGAAGCGCTCAGCCATGGCCGCCTCCGAGGTAGAGTTCCTGCACCTCGGGGTCGGATTCGATTTCGTCCGGCCGGCCTTCCTTGAAGATGCGGCCGTTGTGCATCATCGTCACGCTCTCGACGACGCGCAGCGCCACATCCATGTCGTGCTCGATGATGATGTAGCCGATATGAGCCGGCAGCGAGGTCAGGATATGGACGAGGTCGCGCCGCTCCGTCGGCGAGAGGCCCGCCGCCGGCTCGTCGAACAGGATGAAACGCGGCGCGCCCGACAGGGCGAGCGCGATTTCGAGCTGGCGCTGCTGGCCATAGGCGAGCTCTCCGACCAGCCGGTCCTTGACCGCAGAAAGATGCACGGCCTCGACCAGCCCTTCGGCGGCGTGGACGAGCGCATCGTCGCGGCGCGGTCGGACGAGGGAGAAGCGGTTCCGCGAGACGCCCCGGCAGGCCAGATAGACATTGTCGAGGACCGAGAGCCCGGTGAACAGCGAGGAGATCTGATAGGTGCGCCGCAGGCCGCGGCGGATGCGCTCCTGCGGCGGGAAGGCCGTCACATCCTCGCCGAAGAACCGGATCAGGCCGGTGCTCGGCGCGAAGTCCCCGGTGATGCAGTTGAACAGGGTCGTCTTGCCCGCGCCATTCGAGCCGAGCACGGCGCGACGCTCGCCGGGGCGCACCGAGAGCGTGACGTCGGACAGCGCGGCGAGCGCACCGAACAGCCGCGAAACGCCGCGCAATTCCAGCGCATTGGCCGAGCCGGCGGAGGCCAGGCTCTCGCGTGCGGTGACGGCGCTCATGGCGAGCCCCCGCCGATGCGCATGCCGGCCTCGCGGGCCTCGCTGCCCTTGCGATAGCGCTCGCGCAGGCGTTGCCAGATGCCGATCAGCCCGTCGGGCGAGAACAGCACGATGACGAGGAAGCCGAGGCCGATCAGCAGCTGGTAGCGCTTGCCGTCGAGGCCGACCCCTTCCAGCATGTCAAGCGAGAAGGTCCGCAGCAGCACATAGACGAGTGCGCCGATGAACGGGCCGATCGGGCGGCTGAGGCCGCCGACGACGGCGATGATGAGCATGTCGACGACAGGACCGACTCCGGCCGTGCCGGGCGAGATCTGGCGCTGATACCAGACCAACAATACGCCGGCGCAGGCGGCGATGAACGAGGCGAAGGCGTAGGCCGCAATGCGATGGGCGACGACGTCGAAGCCGAGGGCCGCCATGCGGCGCGGATTGTCGCGCGTCCCCTGCAAGGCGAGACCGAAGGGCGCCCGCGAGACATAGATCACCGCGCCATAGGCCAGAGCGGAACAGGCCAGCGTGAGATAGTAGAAGGGCAGGTTCTGGCCCCAGTCGACGCCGAGGAAGACCGGCGGCTTGATGCCGTTGAAGCCGCTGAAACCGTTGAATATCGTGTAGTTCTGCAGCGCGAGGTAATAGAAGGCCGAGGCGATCGCGAGCGTGATCATGATCGTGTAGATGCCTTCGGTCCGCACCGAAAGCGCGCCGCTGAGCGTGCCGAACAGGGTCGCGACCAGGATCGCGACCGGCGCCGCCATCCACCAGGGCCAGTGCAGGCTGATCTGCGAGATCGCGCTGTCGCCGAGGATCGCGACGAGATAGCCGGCGCAGGCCGCCACCGTCATCTGCGCGAGGCTGACGATGCCGCCATAGCCCGCCAGGAACATCAGGCCGAGCGCGACGAGGCCGAGGATCATCGAATAGGCGAAGATCTGGACGAGCCAGAACGGGCTCGCGATCGCGGGCATCACCAGCAGCAGCACCGCCACGACCCAGAAGGCCGTGCCGCGGCGTGCCAGCCACGCCGGAAAGCCCTCCCGGGTGCGGGCGCGCTGCTCGAGGTTGAGATCGGCGATCGCCATGCTCAGCGCCTCGCCGCCAAGCCCTGCGGCCGCACCGCCAGGACCGCCACCATGATGACGAAGGTCAGCATCACCGCGTAGGTCGGCATGTAGACCGAGCCGAACTGCTCGGCGAGGCCGACGATCAGCGCGCCGATCGCCGCGCCGGGGATCGAGCCCATGCCGCCGACGATGACGACCACCAGCGAGGACAGCAGGATCTTGGTGTCCTCGCCCGGCTGCAGCGACTGGAAGGTGCCGCCGACGACGCCGGCCAGCCCCGCGAGCCCGGCGCCGAAGGCGAAGATCATCACGAAGACGAGCTGGACGCGCACGCCGGTCGCCGAGAGCATGTCGCGATCGTCGACACCGGCACGCACCAGCATGCCGACCCGCGTCCGGTTGAGCGCGAGCCACATCAGGACACCGACGATGACGGCCCCGACCAGGATCGCGAGGCGCACCAGCGGATAGGTCATCATCACCGGGTCGCCATTGCCGCGCAGCGCCACGACGAAGGGCAGCTGGACCGGGCCGGAGAGCCAGTCCGGCGTCGTCACCTGGAAGGTGTCGCCGCCATAGTTCCACAAAAGGAGGTCGGCGAAGATGATCGAGAGGCCGATGGTCACCAGCGTCTGACGCAGGTCCTGGCCTTCCATCCCGCGGAAGAGCAGCACCTGCATCAGCACGCCGACGATGCCGACGACGACGAAGGCGGCCAGGAGCGCCAGGAGCCAGGAGCCGGTGAGATGGCCGACGCTGTAGCCGAGATAGCCGCCGAACAGATAGAGCGAGCCATGGGCGAGATTGACGTTGCGCATCAGCCCGAAGATGAGGGTGAAGCCGCTGGCGACCAGGAAATAGAGCGCGCCGAGCGTGATGCCGTTGAACAGCGC
>JAEXUU010000504.1 GCA_023452965.1 Pseudomonadota bacterium
GCCGCCAGCGTTCGCTCTGAGCCAGGATCAAACTCTCAGATTTGATGAGTTTGTTCCGGCATCGCTGCGTATTGACGGAGTCATTGCTTGATGACCCAGGCTTTCACCTAACTCATCAGCGATGGCTCTTGTAAACGCAGCACACCGAAGTCTCGTTCGACTTGCCCAAAGGCAAGTCCGCAAGAACTTCGCCGTCCACGTTTCTCTTTCTGTCTTCAGTTTTCAAACAGCAAGCCTACACTGCCGAACAGCATCGCGAACCGATCTCTCGGCCACCACGCCCAACGTTCCAGTGAAGCAGGAGCGGCGCCGCCAGCGGCGTCGCCGTCTCGATGGCCGCTTTATAGGAGGAACCGTCTCAGACTGTCAACCGACTTCGTGAAGTTTTTTAGACAGAAAACATCCCGGGCAGAATAGCTTCGGACAATCAAAGGCTTCGCCGAAAATTTTCGGCGAAGGGCCGTCGCGGCCCGCGCGAACTCGCCAAAAAGGCCCGCCGCTGGCCGGTCTGGAAGCTCCCGCCCGCAAAGGGCCGCATTCCCCCTTCAATCCCCCTTTCGCGCGCGACTGCACGTCCGCTCTCGTGGGTTAGATTTGATTCCCACGCGCGAGGAAGGCATGTTCGTTCCGGTTTCTAGGAGAACCTGCCGCCTGCGGCACCAGCCCGTCGGGCGATCAATGGACTCGGCCAAGCTCACCACATGAACGCCCCCCCCGAACTGAGATTGCCGCACGAACCGCTGACGCCCGAGGCGGCAGCGCTGCTCGTCGATCTCGGCATCGATCCGCCGATCCAGCCCGCAGGCGTATCCCCTGCCGGGCTCGACCGGCGCGGCGTCTCGCTGCGCTGGCTTTCAGCCTGCATGCTCGTCGGCTCCTGCGGCGCGGCGCTGCTCGGTGGGGCGATTCTCGTGGCCATGCGCGGCGACACCAGTTTTGCCGAGCGTCCGGAAACGGTGACCGCTCGCCAGGTGACGGGCGCAGGCGGCGGCGCGCGCAAGGGCGACAAGCTCGTCGCCGAGCAACCGATCGCTTCGGCGAGGCACACCGCCCGCGCGCCGATGTCCCAGCGCGTCGGCGACCGCGAGGTGATCAAGGTGCGCCCCTATGTGCGCCTCGCCTCGAATCTCTCGCTGACCACCGGCGTCTACGCCACCAACATTCCGCCCTTCAATCCGCTCCGGCTCTTCGCCGAGGGCGCGCCCGGCAGCGAGCGCTACGCCGAGCCGGTGACGGAACTGCCCGATGCCGACGTCTCGATCACAAAGCGGGACCTCGCCGAGCTGACCATCCAGGCGACCAAGGCCAATCTGAGCGACGCCGACGTGATCGCCCAGATGGAGGAGGAGCGTGCCAACCTCGCCGCCAGCGACCGCCGGGCCGCGCTGCCGATTCCGCCGCAGCTGATGCTCAGCCGCACGCTTGGCCAGGGTGCCGCGGCTGCGACGACCGGCGATCTGCTCGGCTACGCGCCGGCGACCGACACCTCCTTCTCCGGCATCGAGGTCCGCGTCGTCCCGGAGAACGTCACCAACGCGTTGAAGGCGCCGATCGCCGCGACGCGCGAGCCGCAGGTCGAAGAGAAGCTGCTGATCACGCGCCGCGGCGAGAATTTCGAGACGGTGGTCCGCAATGCCGGCGCCAATCGCGACCAGATCGTCTCGATGATCAACGCCTTCGGCGGCAAGGTGAAGGTCGCGGCCCTGCCGGAAGGCCAGGTGCTGCAGGCGCTGTTCGCGCCCGGGCCGCGGCCGGGCGACGGCCGCCAGATCGTCCGCGTCTCCCTGCTCGAAAACGGCCGGCCCGCCGCCATGGTCGCCGTCAACGACAAGGGCGTCTTCACGCCGGTCGCCCTGCCCAAGGCCGAGCCGCTCGGCCCGCAGCAGAAGGCCCAGTCCGGCAATGACGACGAGGAGGACGAGGAAGAGGAGAGCGGCGGCACCGGCGCCCGCCTCTATGAGAGCCTCTACGAGACCGGCCTGCGCCACGACCTGCCGCGGGCCCTGATCGACGAGCTCGTCCGCATCTTCTCCTATGATCTCGACTTCCAGCAGCGCGTGCGCGGCGGCGACAGCCTCGAGGTCATCTTCACCGACGAGGACGAGGGCGAGCGCCCGGAGATTCTCTCGGCCTCTCTGACCGTCGGCGGCGAGACGCGGCAGGTTTATCGGTTCCAGGCGCCCGAGGATGGGCTGATCGACTATTTCGACCCGGAAGGCCGCTCGCTGAAGAAGTTCCTGCTGCGCAAGCCGATCAGCGATGCCGAGATGCGCTCCGGCTTCGGCATGCGCTACCACCCGATCATGCGCTATTCGAAGATGCACACCGGCGTCGACTGGGCGAACAAGATCGGCACGCCGATTCTCGCGGCCGGCAACGGCACGATCATCAAGGCGGAATGGGATTCGGGCTACGGCCGGCGCATCGAGATCCAGCACGCCAACGGCTACGTCACCAGCTATTCGCACCAGTCGGCCTTCGCCAAGGGCATCGCGCCCGGCGTCAAGGTTCGCCAGGGCCAGGTGATCGGCTTCCTCGGCAATACCGGCCTCTCGACCGGCCCACACCTGCACTACGAGGTCATGGTCAACGGCAACTTCGTCAACCCGATGAAGATCAAGGTACCGCGCGGCCGCGAGCTCGACGGCCGCACTCTCGTCGAGTTCAACCGCCAGCGCGACGAGATTCAAGGACTGATCGTCCGGGCCGGGGGTCAGACCGCGCAGGCGCGCTAGGCCCCCGTTCCGCGCCGGAGCCCGAGGTCCGATGCTCACATCGCTGCTGACCGTCCTGCCCGTCTTCGGCCTGATCGCGCTCGGCTATGGCGCGCGCTGGACCAGGCTCCTGCGCGAGAGCACCGGCGAAGGCCTCTCCGATTTCGTCTTCGTCCTCGCCGTACCCTGCCTGCTGTTCAAGACGCTGGCGACTGCCGCAATTCCCGCGGCCCAGCCCTGGGGCTACTGGATCTCCTATTTCAGCGGGCTCGCCATCGTCTGGATCGCCGCCCAACTGGTCGCGAGCCGCGTCTTCGGACGCAAGGGTCCCGAGCTCGTCGTCTCGGGCTTCGCCGCCGCCCAGTCGAACAC
>JAEXUU010000558.1 GCA_023452965.1 Pseudomonadota bacterium
ACATGGAAGCGATCGAGCGGGCGGCCGGCTGACCTGCCGCCGCAAGCCCCCTTCCCACAGCATTCAGGAGAGAAAGCCCATGCAGCCCTTCACCACCCTGACCTCGACCCCTGCCCCGCTAAAGGTGATCAATGTCGACACCGACATGATCATCCCCAAGCAGTATCTGAAGACGATCAAGCGCACCGGCCTCGGCACCGCGCTGTTCTCGGAGATGCGCTACAAGGAGGACGGCTCCGAGAACCCGGATTTCGTCCTGAACCAGCCGGCCTATCGCAAGTCGGAGATCCTCGTCGCCGGCGACAATTTCGGCTGCGGCTCGTCGCGCGAGCACGCCCCCTGGGCCCTGCTCGACTTCGGCATCCGCTGCGTGATCTCCACCAGCTTCGCAGACATCTTCTACAATAACTGCTTCAAGAACGGCATCCTGCCGATCAAGGTCTCGCAGGAGGACCTCGACAAGCTGTTCGACGATGCCGAGCGCGGCTCCAATGCGACGCTGACCATCGATCTCGAGAGCCAGACCATCAAGGGCCCCGATGGCGGCACCGTGACCTTCGAGATCGACCCGTTCCGCAAGCACTGCCTGCTCAACGGCCTCGACGATATCGGCCTGACCATGGAAAAGGCGACGAAGATCGACGCCTATGAAGAGAAGCTGGCGCAGCGCGCCTGGGCGTGAGCCCTCCCGCCGAGCCGACCCCGATTATGAAAAAGGGCCGCCACCTCTCACGAGGCGGCGGCCCTTCCGCTCCTGCCCCCCAGGAGCCCGGCCCTAGCGCTCACATCGCCGGCAGCGCTGCAATATCGCGCACCGTGCCGTCGAGGCCGCTGACCTTGCCCACCATCGCCGCCTTGCCCGTCGAAAGATCGACCTTGTACAGGGCGCCATCGGCCAGCAGCCAACCGGTATTGCTGCCGTCGGAGGCGGTTTCGATGTCGAAGGCGACCGATTTCGCGGCAACGCCGAGCTTGCCGATCGCGCCGAGCACGCCGTCATTCGGCGGTGCCTGCTTGAGCAGTCCGCCGATCCTGCCGTCGATGTCGTAGAGCGCCGTCTCCTTGGTGCCCTTGACCGAGGTGCTGTAGGCGCCGGCGACAACCATCGGCGCCTCGCCCTTGTGCATGTCGCTCTCGGCGAATTTCAGCTTGCCGTCGACAGTGGTCTTGCCGTCCTCGACATTGACCCGAAGATTGGTGCCGTCCGAGCCGATCACGCGCAGCCGGTCGGCCGCCGGGTTGAAGTCGACGGTCGCCATGGCGGTCGCGGCCAGCACCGTGTCCATCTTCGACTTCATCGTCGCCTTGCCGGCCTTGTCGCCCGTGTAGATCGTCCCATCCGTGGCGAGCGCATAGAGCATGCCGTCGGCGGGGCGGACGTCGATACCGGCGATCCTGCCGTTGATGCCGGTCACCTTGATCGACTTGCCGGCCTTCTGGGTCGTGGTGTCGACCATCGTCAGCGTGTCGTCGCCGGATAGAGCAGCGAGCATGGCGGCCTGCACCGCCAGCGGCGCGAAGGCCGCTGCAAGGACGGTCGAGGTGAGAAGCAGGGCTCGGGCGTGGCACATGGTCTTTCCTCCGGTTCGCATCGGGTCTCGAAGCCTGGACGGAGCCGCCTGAGCGTGCCCGTCAGGAGGGGTAGCGCCAGCGTGCCCCGGCGGATGCGCCGCAAGAAATAAAAGCCCGGGCTGCATCCGGAGGCCGGATTGCCGTGTAGAATCGCACTGGCGCGCGCCCGACGGTCCGCGCCGCCGACGAGGAGACGAGGATGGCGACGGGCGCCGTGCCAGCGCGCGGGACGGGCGAGATCGAGCAGGCGTTGCTGGCCTGTGCCTCCGGCGACCAAACGGCGTTGCGGCGCATCTATGACGCCGAGTCGGCGCGTATGCTGGGGGTGGCGCAGCGTCTGCTGAAGCGCCGCGCTCTGGCGGAGGAAGCCGTGCAGGACGCTTTCGTGCTGATCTGGCGCCATGCCGCTCGCTTCGACCCCGAACGCGGCGCCGGCCTGACCTGGATTTACGCCATCCTGCGCAATCGCTCGCTCTCGATCCTGCGCGACGAAAAGCGGACCGAGACGCGCGACGCCCCGCTCGCCGAGGAAACGCCGAGCGAGGAGGACGATCCGGAGACGGTGATGTCGAAGCTCTCGGACGCCAGCGCGCTCCGCGCCTGCCTGGAGACCCTGCCCCCGCAGAGGCGCAGCCTCGTCCTGCTCGCCTTCGTCCAGGGGCTGACCCATGGCGAGATCGCCGGGCGGCTGAAGATGCCGATGGGCACGGTGAAATCCTGGATCCGTCGCTCGCTGATCTCGCTCAAGGAGTGCCTCGGATGAGCGCCTCCACCAACGCCCCCCTTCCTCCCGCCGAACGCGATGCACTGGCCGGCGAATATGTGCTGGGCCTGATCGAAGGCGCAGATTGCGCCGCCGCCGAGCGTCGCCAAGCCGACGATCCCGACTTCGCAGGTGCCGTCGAGGCTTGGCGCAGCCATCTCGCCGAGGTCGACGCGACGGCGACGCCGATTGCCCCTCCCGCCGATCTCTGGAGCAGGATCGAAGCCGGGATCGCCGGCCTCCTGCCAAGCGCCGCGGCGGCGCCCATGACGACCGGCAATGCTTCCGTAATGCGCAGCCGGTTCGCCGATTGGTGGAACAGCCTGTTCGTCTGGCGCGGCGCCGCCTTCGCCGGCGCGCTCGCGACCGTGATGCTCGCGATTGGCCTTATGGGTGCGCTCGATCGCGCACGGCGCCAGCCGGTGATGGTCGCGGTGCTGATGACCGATACCAGCATCGCCGCCGCGGTGGTGAACACCTATGCCGATGGCCGCGTCGAGATGCTGCCGCTGCAATCGATCGACGTTCCCGCCGGCAAGGCCCTGGAGATCTGGACGCTCTGGGACCGCGCCGTCGGCCCGCGCTCCGTCGGCCTGATCGACCGCGCCCGCACCACGCCGCTGCGCCTCGACAACCTTCCGCTCGGCAAGGACCAGCTCTTCGAGATCACGCTGGAGCCGGCAAGCGGCTCGCCGACCGGCCGTCCGACCGGCCCGATCATCGCCAAGGGTACGACGGCACAGCGGCTGTGAGACAGCCAATGCGCGAGCCCAGGTAGCGAAATCGGGCGAGATCAGCCGGAAAGCGGTACCGATCTCTCCGGAATCGGCGGCCTCGGCCTTGAAAATTCGCTATCGCAGTGCAACATAAACAAGCGAGGACGACCTCCCCCATGATGGGCAGATTTGCCGGGACGACCCGGCCTGTCTCCATGGGAGAAGAGAAATGGCCTGGGTCTACCTCCTCGTCGCCGGCGTGCTCGAAATCGTCTGGGCGTTTTTCATGAAGCAGTCGGACGGCTTCACCAAGATCACGCCGACGGCCATCACCATCGTCACCATGATCGGCAGCTTCGCCCTGCTTGCGATTGCGATGCGCAGCCTGCCACTCGGCACCGCCTACACGATCTGGACCGGCATCGGCGCCGTCGGCGCCTTCCTCGTCGGTGTCTTCGTGCTCGGCGAGGCCGCGACCCCGATGCGTCTCGCCGCCGCCGGCCTCATCGTCTCCGGCCTGGTGATGATGAAGATGTCGGCGCACTGACACCGGCCGGCCTGGCCTCGCGGCGTACGCGCCAGAGCCACCAGGCAGTCGTTTTGCGAAAGGCGGCGCTCGCCATGAGCGCCGCCTTCGGCTCATTGGTGTGCCACGCCCGGAGCGGCAGCGCATCCGGGCGATGGTGGTCGTCGCCGATCAGCGGATCGGCGGCGCGAACTGGATGCCGCCCTTCGACCAGAGATTGTTCAGGCCGCGCGGCAGGTTGATGCGGCTGCCGGAGCCGAGATTGCGCTCATAGGATTCGCCGTAATTGCCGACATGGCGGACGATCCTGGCCGCCCAGTCGGCCGTCAGCCCCAGCCCTTCGCCGAGCTTCGTGCCGACGCCGAGCAGGCGCTGGATCTCCGGATTGTCGGATTTCAGCATCTCCCCGACATTGGCGGAGGTCACGCCGAACTCCTCGGCATTGATCATCGCGAACACGGTCCAGCGCACGATGTCGAACCACTGGTCGTCGCCCTGGCGGACATAGGGGCCGATCGGCTCCTTCGAGATCACCTCCGGCAGCAGGATGTGCTCGGCGGGGTCGGCCATCTTCAGCCGGTAGGAGACCAGCTGGGAGATGTCGGTCGAGATCGCGTCGCAGCGGCCGCTCTCATAGGCCTTCACGGTCTCGTCGATGCCCTGGAACGCCACGACCTCGTACTTCATCTTGTTGACGCGGAAGTAGTCGGCGAGGTTCAGCTCGTTCGTGGTGCCCTGCACGGTGCAGATCGAGGCCCCGTCCAGCTCCTTGACCGACTTGATGCCGGCCTTCTTGCGCAGCTGGAAGCCCTGGCCGTCATAGTAATTGACCGCCGTGAAATCGAGGCCCTGGCCGGCGTCGCGGCTGAGCGTCCAGGTCGTGGTGCGCGGCAACACATCGATTTCGCCGCTCTGCAGCGCGACCAGCCGGTCCTTGCTGGCAAGCGGGATGAAATTGACCTTGTTCGGATCATCGAAGATCGCCGCCGCGAGCGCCCGGCAGACATCGACATCGAGCCCCGACCATTTGCCCTGCCCGTCGGCGAGGCTGAAGCCGGCGATGCCGGTGCTGGTGCCGCAGAGCAACTGGCCGCGCTCCTTGACCTTCGCCAGCGTCGTCTGCGCCAGGGCGCCGCTGCTGATCAGCAGCGAGCCAGCCAGCACCAGCAGCGCGGTCCTTCCAATCCGGGTCATCGAGCTTCCTCCTCCTGCGGTTGATCGTGGTCGAGCCGAATTCGGCTTTCAGAGACCCATGCGCTCATAGCGGCGATGGGCGGTCGGCTTGGGCGCGGCATCCTCGCTGATCGCGATGATTTCGGCCGGATGGCTGGCAGGCTCGGCCTCGCCTTCGCGCCAGAGCCAGTAATGGTTCTCCGGCAGGCCGTTGACGGCGACGCCCTTGTGGCCACCGGCGGCGGCGATGGCATGGATCGTCACACGCCCGATCAAGCCGCCCTTCAGGGCGCGCATGTCCGCGACGGCCTCGTAGACCGCCTCCTCCACGCTCATGCCCATCTTCATGTAGAGCACCACCGCGCGGGAGGTGCCGGCCCGGATGCTCATTTCGCCGACGCCGGTGCAGGCGCAGGCACCATAGCGGGTATCGGCATAGGAACCCGCGCCGATGATCGGGCTGTCGCCGAGGCGGCCGGGATATTTCCAGCCCCAGCCGGAGGTGCTCGTCCCGGCTCCGATGTTCCCGGCCATGTCCTGAGCCAGGAAGACCGTGGTGTCGCGGCCGATCTCGGGGTCGATCGCCTGCTTGCAGAGCTCGGCCATCGGCACGTCGGGCCAGGCGGCGCGCTGCGCATCGCCAACCTCCTCCGCGAACCAGCGCGCCCAGGCCGTGCGGGCATGCGGCATCAGGAGATCGCCGGCCTCGGCCTCGATCTCGGCGGCGAAGCGCCGTGCCCCCTCCCCGACCAGGAGCTCATGCGGCAGTTGCTCCAGCACCTGCCGCGCGATGCTGATCGGATGCAGATAGCCGCTCAGCGCCCCGATCGAGCCGGTCCGCAGGGTCGAGCCGTCCATCACGGAGGCGTCGAGCTCGACCTCGCCGAGCAGGTTCGGCCAGCCGCCGCGCCCGACCGTCCGAACGCTCTCATCGGCCTCGACCAGCCGCACCCCGGCCTCGATCGCGTCCAGCGCCCCGGCACCACCGAGGAGCTTGTGCGCCGTCGCGCCGATGCCGCTGGCCCCCTCATTGTTGCTGATCGCGATCATCGCAGGTGCCTTCCGGGTGTTTTGAATATTGAATCCAATTTTTATCTAATGGAAGCCGACCGCATCCGCAACGGGCTACTCATGGTCGAATTATGGCCAATTCTGGGCCATGATCGATCGATGATCGGATCCAATAATGTCAGGAAGGCTGCTTCCATCGGGCCATCGGATTGAATGAGGGCCGGTTTTGCGGCAGGAACAGGGTGAGCCGCCGAGGCCGGGAATCCAGAAATCAGGCGATGACGAGCGCGACCAGCCCTGAGAAGACCATGACGCTGCATCGCGTCACGACCACCGGCCGGGTCGTCGACCTCTTGCGCGAGCAGATCCTGTCCGGGGCCCTGCCGGAAGCATCGCTGCTGCGGCAGGAGAAGCTGGCGGCGGAGTTCGGCGTCAGCCGCGTTCCGATCCGCGAGGCGCTGCACCAGCTCGAGGCCGAAGGGCTGGTGACCATGCAATCCCACAAGGGCGCGGTCGTCTCCAGCCTGTCGATCGACGATCTCGAGGAGGTCTACGAAATCCGGGCCCGGCTCGAGACCTGGCTGCTCGAACAGTCCATGCCGCTGCTCTCCGAGCAGCACTACCAGAAGGCCGAGGCGCTATTCGCCCAGATGGTCGAAGACCGGCGCGACGAGAACTGGTCGAACCTCAACTGGGATTTTCACGCGACGCTCTACGCGCCGGCCAACCGGCCCCAGACCCTGGCGCTGGTGCGCAAGCTCTACCTCAACGCCTATCGGCATTTTCCGCTGCCGATCAGGCTGACCGGCTCGCGCGAGAAGATGAACCGCGAGCACCGCATCCTGCTCGACCTCTGCCGGCAGGGCGACGTCGCCCGCGCGACGGAGCATCTGGAGCAGCACATCCTGATGGGCGCCCGCCACCTGATCAGCCGGCTGAAGGCGCTGCGGCGGCAGGAGGGCGACGCCGGCCGCGCTTGAACGCGCCAGCCGCTACACCACCACCGTGATGGTCTCGGCCGCGCGCGTCAGCCCGGTATAGAGCCAGCGCGCCCGGTGCTCGCGGAAGGCGTAGGCCTCGTCGAAGAGCACGACATCGTCCCATTGCGAGCCCTGCGCCTTGTGGACCGTGAGCGCGTAGCCGAAGGTGAATTCGTCGGTGTGGCGCCGCAGTTCCCAGGGCACTTCTTCCTCGGTACCGTCGAAGAAGTTCGGTAGCACCGAGACTTTCACCGGCTTGCCGCCGGTATCGTCCTCCGGCGTCACGCGCATGGTGACGAGGCCCTTCTTCGAGGTCTTCAGCTCCTGCACGATCCAGGCGCCGCCATTGAGCAACCCCTTGCTCTTGTCGTTGCGCAGGCAGACCAGCTTCTCGCCCACGACAGGCACGTTCGAGCTGTGCCCCATCAGCTGCCGCATCCGGGCATTGTAGCCCCGGCGCGTCTTGTTCAGGCCGACCAGCACCTGCCCGGCCGAGAGCACGATCTCGGGCGTGATCTGATCGCGCCGGATCACCCGGCTCTCGCCGTATTCTCCGACCTCGAGCCGCCCGCCCTCGCGCACGATCATCGACATCCGCACGATCGGGTTGTCGGCCGCCTGGCGGTGCACCTCGGTCAGCATGATGTCCGGCTCATGCTCCGTGAAGAAGCCGCCGCCCTTGACCGGCGGCAGCTGCGCCGGATCGCCTAGGACCAGCACTTTCGTGCCGAAGGAGAGCAGGTCTCGGCCGAGTTCCTCGTCGACCATCGAGCATTCGTCGATGATGATCAGCTTGGCCTTGGCCGCGACGCTCTCGCGATTGAGCACGAAGGTCGGGCTCTCCTCGTCGACCCCGCGCGAGCGATAGATCAGCGAATGGATGGTCTGCGCGCCCTCGCAGCCCTTGTTGCGCAGCACGAGGGCCGCCTTGCCGGTGAAGGCAGCGAAGACGACGGTGCCGTCGACATCCTCGGCGATATGCCGGGCGAGCGTCGTCTTGCCGGTGCCGGCATACCCGAACAGGCGGAAGAGCTGCGGCGAGCCGCCCTTCAGCCAGTCGGCGACGGCACGGAGCGCGTCGTCCTGCTGCGGCGACCAGTTCATCGTGGGAAGCGTTCTGTTGCGGGCATGGCGCACATGGCCGCGAGTCGCAGGCTTACGGCAAGTGCCGATCACGCAGAGCGCAGGCGCCGCGCGAACTGGTTCGCCTCGACCTGAAGCGAGCCGATGCGCTCGTCCAGCCGTTTTGCGCCGCTCGCACCCTGCTCGGCGCGGCTAACGCTGAGGGAGTTGGCCTCGACGATCGTCGTCATCGCCTCGACGCCGGCGCGCGTCACCTCAGAGATGCGGGCGATGGTCTCGCCGAGATTCTGCAGCAGGCCGCTATGCGAGGCGACCATGCTGGAAATCTCGGTGCTGGTCTGCTCGACCGCGCCGACGCGCGTGACGATGCCGGAAATCGCGGTCGCCGCCTGGGACAGGGCCTCGTCGACCGCCGCGATGCGCGCCGCAACCTGGGCCGGGGCGTCCGCCGTCTGCGCCGCCAGCGCCTTGACCTCGCCCGCCACCACGGCGAAGCCCCGGCCATGCGCGCCGGCCCGTGCCGCCTCGATCGTGGCGTTCAGCGCCAGGAGGTTGGTCTGACGTGCGATCGCCTCGATCAGCGCGACGACATCGCGGATCTGCCCGGCATTGTCGGTCAGTCGGCCGACCAGGCTCGCCGTGCCGGCAGCGTCGCGCGTCGCTTCGGTCGCCGTCTGCGAGACGCGCCGGACCTCGTGGTTGATCTGCTCGACCACATCCTCGAGCCGCAGGGCAGCGTCCGAGATCCGGTTCGCCTCCTCGGCCGCGTCGATCACCGCCCCGGCAGCGGCGCCGCCGCTCTGCGAGATCTGCTCGGCCTGGACGGCGGAATCGCCGAGTGCCGCGCGCAGGCCCTCGCTCAACCCGGCAATGTCGGCGAGCAGACTGCCGATCCGTGTCTCGAACTCCTCGGCGATGCGGTGCAGCTCCTCGGTGCGGCGCGCCTGATGCGCCTGCGCCTGCTCCGCCTCGGCATCGCGCGTCACCAGCGTGGCGCGCGCCTCGCTCAGCGTCCGCACCGTGCGGGCGAGTTCGCCGATCTCGTCGCGCCGGCGCCGATGCGGCACCTCGATGACATGGTCGCTGGCCATGGTCGCGTCGATCGCCGCCATCAGCTCGCGCAGCGGCCGGGTCAGATGGGCCCGCAGCAGGGCGATGGCGAGCGCCCCGCCGCCGAGCAGCAGGCCGACGGCGATCAGGATAACCCGCTGCCTGACCTGTTGCGCCAGCGCCTCGGCGCGCGAGGCCGCCTGCCCCGCCTGCCGGTCGAGATCGTCGCGGATCGTTGCGGTGACGCTGATGATCTCGCGGACATTGTCCCTCGCCGCGTCCGCCGTCGCCTCGATCAGCGCTGCCTTGGCCGAGACGCGACGACCGATGTCGACGATGTCGCGCTGGAAATCGATGAAGGTCCGGATCCGCGCATCGAGCGTCGGATGGGCCTGCAGCAGCGCAGGCGGCAGGGCCGAAATCAGGCTGGCACGGGCGGCGTCGACCAGCTCGACGGCCGCGTCGAGCGTATCGATCGCCTCCTCGACCTGCTTCGGGCCGGCGCCGTCATCGAACCGGCTCAGCAGGGAGGCCTGCGCCACCCGGCTCGACAGCAGCGAGGCGCGGTTGGCGAGCTGGAGGCCGCTGAAGGCTTCGCGATCGATCTGATGCACCGAAGCGAGGCCGCCCAGCGCGCTCGCCAGCCCCAGGGCGGCCGCGATTCCGAACAGGGCGAAGAGCAAGGTGATCTTCGCCGTCAAACCGAACCGCCGCATCCCGCCTCACCGTCATGCCCAACGCGGCTCTTCTCGCAGCCGCGAACGAACAGATCCTTAATGAAGCCAGCTAAGTATTTGAAAGAACGATATTTTTCTAAAATCGACGGGATTGGTGGCAGTTCATACCATCAGGCTGTCGAGCCCACGGCGCAGGCCGATTTGCTCGCCGACTCGACGCGCCGCCAGCAAGGTGCCGCCGACATAGGGCGCTGCCGAGGTGCCGGCATCATGCCTGATCACCAGCCGCTCATCGGCGAGGCCGAACACCGCCTCGCAGGAAAGCACGAAGCCTGGCATGCGCAGCGAATGCACCTGCACCGGATGCGGCGCACCGATTGCGCCGCCGCGCGTCTCGCGCACGCCCCCGAGTTCGGAAACCGGCAGCGAGGTCGCGGCCATGCGCTCGGCGGCGAGCGTCTCGGCCAGCTCGAAACCGGTACCCGAGGGCGTGTCGGGCTTGGAAGGCGAGGCATAGTCGATGATCTCGACATCCGGCACGTATTTCACCGCCTCGCGGGCGAAGCGCCGCAGCAGGGTCGCGGTGATCGAGAAGTTTCCGGCGGCGAGCACGCCGACGCCGGCATTCTCCGCCGCTTCGGCGATCTCGGCATAGTCCTCGCCGGACATGCCGGAAGCGCCGACCACGACATGCCGCCCCGCCGCGATGGCGGCGAGCACATTGCCCTTCACGCTGTCCGGCTTGGTGTAGTCGATCAGCACGTCGCTCGGCACGCCAAGCGCCTCGGCGACCGTCGCGAAGACCGGCAGCCCGTTCGCCGGAAGCTCGGCTGCCTCGCCGAGATCGCGCCCCGCCGCCTGGCGCGAGACACCCGCGACCAGTTCGAGATCGGGCGCAGCCGTGATTGCGGCGACGAGCGCCTTGCCGACCCAGCCGGTGCAGCCGGCGAGCGTGATGCGGATCATGGGCGGCTCCTCGCAGGATTGGAAACGAGCCAGAATTAGGCGAGCGCCCCGGCAAGGTCCATTGGCGCCGACCAGAGGAAGGCTCTGGCTAGAGCACGAGCCGCATCAGCGGTCGCCCCTCCTTGTGGCGCGCGACCTCCGCGAAACCGGCGCGCCGGAACACGCTTTCGGGCCCGACATAGAGCCCCTCGCCGCTGCGCTTCGTATCGTTCGCCATCGGCGCGGCTTCGAGCAGCCGGGCGCCGCTGCGGCGCGCAAAGTCGATGCCGCCGTCGAGCAACACGCCGGTGACGCCCTGGCCGCGAAAGCCCTTGCCTACGAAGAAGCAGGACGCCGCCCAGTTGCGCTCGTCCTGCGCCGGGGCGTCAGGTAACGGCGTCGAGGCACGGCGCGGGTTGTTCCATTCGGGCACATGTGCCCGCGGGCCGATCTGCAGCCAACCGACCGGGACGTCGCCAAGGAACGCGAGCACGCCGGGCGGCGGCCCCTCCTTGACGCGCTGTTCGAACAATTGCCGTGCGCCCTCGCCGAGCAAGGGCTTCCGCAGCTTCGGCGCCATGCGGAAATGATTGCACCAGCAGCCATAGCAGGGCCCCTGCGGCCCGAAGAGATCCTCCAGCGCCGGCCAATGCTCCGGCGTGAGCGGGACGACCTGAAACCCGGTGCTCGCCACGCGCTTTCTCCCCTCTCTCGACAGGCTTCCGCAAACAGGCGAGGAATGGAGCGTCGCCTCCAAGGCGGCCGCCAAGCCCTCGGGAGGCTTCCTCGATGTCACTCGAACTCTTCGCCGCCTATCTCCTCGCCTGCCTGGTCATCATCATCGTGCCCGGGCCGACCGTGACGCTGATCATCGCCAACAGCCTCCGGCATGGTAGCCGCGCCGGGCTTCTCAACATGGCAGGAACGCAGGCCGGCCTCGCGATCATGATAGCGATCGTCGGCATCGGCCTGAGTTCTGTGATCGCGGCGATGGGCCACTGGTTCGACTGGGTGCGGCTCGCCGGTGCCGCCTATCTGATCTGGCTGGGATGGAAGATGTACCGCAGCGCCGGCGAGGCCGCCGAAGGTGCGGCCGAAGCGCGCCCACCGCGCGGCGGCTTCTTCCTGCAGGGCTTGCTGGTCGCGCTGAGCAACCCGAAGACCCTGCTCTTCTTCGGCGCCTTCTTCCCGCAATTCCTCGATCCGACGCGCGACTACGCCACACAGATCGCGATCATGGGCGCGACCACGATGCTGTTCGCGGCGGTCAGCGACGGCGCCTATGCCGTGCTTTCCGGCCGAGCCGGCCGCTTCCTGTCACAGCGGCGCGTGCGCCTACTCTCCAGGTTCAGCGGCGGCTTCCTGATCGGCGGCGGGCTCTGGCTCGCCTCGACCCGCAGCAACTGATATCCAGCGGCACCGTCTACCAGGGGATCGTCTCGCCCTTCCAGGTCCGGAAGCTGTTGGTCTCGGCCATGCCGGAGGCGTCGATGGTCTCGATCAGACCGGCGGCGCTCTCGGTCGCCGGAATATCGGCCCCACCGCCGCCCATGTCGGTCTGCACCCATCCGGGATGGAACAGCAGCACCGCGATCTCGCTCGCGCGCACCGCATTGCCGAAGGCGACCATCACCATGTTCACCGCGGTCTTCGAGGATCGATAGGCGATGGCGCCGGACGGATTGCCGCCGAGCGAGCCCATCCGACTGGAGATCGTCGCAATCTTACGGCCGCTGCCCGCCTCGATATTGGGCAGGAAGGCCTGCGCCACCCGCAACGGCGCATAGACATTGACCTCGAAGACCTCGCGCCAGGCGTCGAAATCCATCTCGAAGGCCGATTGGCGGTCGCGCGGGCCATAGAGCCCGGCATTGTTGACGAGGACGTCGAGCGGCCGCCCGGCGAGCGCCCGCTTGGCAGCGGCGACGCTCTCGTCGGAGGTCACGTCGAGCTCGAGCGGGGTCAGCTCCCCGACATGCACGCCCGCGAGCTCGGCCAGCGCCCCACCCCAGGGATCGCGCGCCGCAGCGATCACATGATCGCCCCGTCGCAGCAATTCCATCGTCAGCGCGAGGCCGATGCCGCGATTGGCGCCGGTGATCATCCAGGTCTGCGACATGCTCAGGTCTCCTTGGCGCAAGCGTCCTTGCGAGGAGACTTCAGCCGACGAGGCAATCCAAGGGGACAAAGCGCAATCCCGGATTGCTTCGCCGCACTCGCAGTGACGACAGGCGAAGAGCTATGTCTCAGCCCTTGCGCTTTCCATACCCCCCGGCCGGCGGCGTCAGCACCGTCACCGCCTCGCCGGCCTGCAGGAAGGTCTGGTCCGAGGGCTTCAGCTCCTCGACCGCGCCCGAAAGCCGGCGCACCAGCGTCCGCCCGAGCTCGCCGGGTTCGCCGCCCTTCATGCCGAACGGCCTGACCTTGCGATGCGAGGCGAGGATCGCGCAGTCCATGCTCTTGCGGAAACGGATGGTGCGGCTGGTGCCGTCGCCGGCATTCCATTCGCCCTTGCCGCCCGAGCCGGCGCGGATGTGGAAATCCTCGAGCACGACCGGAAAGCGCGTCTCCAGGATCTCCGGATCGGTCAGGCGCGAATTCGTCATGTGGACATGCACGCCCGAGGTACCGTTGAAGCCCGGCCCGGCCGGCGAGCCCGAGCAGATCGTCTCGTAATACTGGTACTGATCGTTGCCGAAGGTCAGGTTGTTCATCGTGCCCTGCGAGCACGACATCGCCTCCAGCGCACCGAACAGCGTGTTCGTCACCGCCTGCGAAACCTCGACATTGCCGGCGACCACGGCGGCCGGATAGCGCGGCGCCAGCATCGAACCTTCCGGCACGATCACCTTGATCGGCCTGAGGCAGCCGGCATTCATTGGGATCGCATCGTCGACCATGACGCGGAAGACATAGAGCACGGCGGCGCGGGTCACCGGCGCCGGGGCATTGAAGTTGTCCTCGCGCTGCGGCGAGGTGCCGGTGAAGTCGACCGTCGCCTCGCGCTTCTCGCGGTCGACGGTGATCTTCACCTTGATCGCGCAGCCCTGGTCCATCGGATAGGTGAACTCGCTGTCGTGCAGGCGGGTCAGCAGGCGCGCGACGCTCTCGGCAGCATTGTCCTGGACATGGCCCATATAGGCCTGCACCACGTCGAGGCCGAAGGAGCGGATCATCTTCTTCAGCTCCGCCACGCCCTTTTCGTTGGCGGCGATCTGCGCCTTCAGGTCGTTGACGTTCTGGACGACGTTACGGACGGGATAGCGTGCGCCGGTCAGGAGCTTGACCAGTTCCTCCTCGCAGAAGCGGCCCTGATCGACGATCTTGAAATTGTCGATATAGACGCCCTCTTCCTCGATGTTCGTCGCCAGCGGCGACATCGAGCCCGGCGCGGTGCCGCCGACATCGGCGTGGTGGCCGCGGCTCGCCACCCAGAACAGGATGTCTTTGTCCTGCGCGTCGAAGACCGGCGTGCAGATCGTGATATCCGGCAGGTGCGTGCCGCCATTATAGGGCGCGTTCAGGCAGTAGACGTCGCCCGGCCGGATCACCGGGTTGTTCGAGATCACCGTCTCGACCGAGCGGTCCATCGAGCCGAGATGCACGGGCATGTGCGGCGCATTGGCGACGAGCGCGCCGGTCTGGTCGAAGACCGCGCAGGAGAAGTCGAGCCGCTCCTTGATGTTCACCGAATAGGCGGTGTTCTGCAGCGTCACGCCCATCTGCTCGGCGATCGACATGAACAGGTTGTTGAAGATCTCGAGCATGACCGGATCGGCCTTGGTGCCGATCGCCGCCTGCTGGATCAGCGCCTTGCTGCGCACGAGGACAAGATGGTCCTTGGCCGTCAGCTTGGCGCTCCACCCCTCTTCGACCACCACGGTCTGGTTGGGCTCGATGATGATGGCCGGTCCGGCGACCGATTGTCCCGGCGCCAGCGCCTCGCGCCGCACGGTCGCCGCGTCATGCCACTGCCCCTTCGAGAACAGGCGGGTGCGCTCGGCGACAGCCGGCTCGCCGGCCGCCTCGCTCGCCGACGGCTCCTCGAACTTCGCACCGCCGCCGACCGCCTCGACCTCGACCGCCTCGACGACCAGCGCCTTGGTCTCGTCGATGAAGCCGAAGCGCGCGCGATGGGCGTTCTGGAAGGCCTCCTGCATTTCGGCGCGGCTGCCGAAGGGCGTCGCGATCGCGGTGTCGGTGCCGGCATAGCGGATATGGGCGCGGACATGGATGGCGATGTCACCGGCCGGCACGCCCTGGCCTGCGACCTCGGCCGTCGTCTCGGCGCCGAGCCGCTCGGCGATGGTTGCGATCGCCGCCTTCGCCTCGCCATCGAGCGGCACGTCGAGCGCGGCCGTTCGCGTCGCCCTGATCTCGGCAAGGCCCATGCCATAGGCCGAGAGCAGGCCGGAGAACGGATGCAGCAGCACCGTCTTGATGCCGAGCGCGTCGGCGACGAGGCAGGCATGCTGGCCGCCGGCGCCGCCGAAAGAATTCAGCGCATAGC
>JAEXUU010000062.1 GCA_023452965.1 Pseudomonadota bacterium
CAGGCGCCCTGCTCAACGCGTTTGCGGGGCAGGGGCGCCTGCCGGTGCTGGTCGGCGGCGCCGGCCTCTATTTCAAGGCGCTGACGGAAGGGCTCTCCGCCATTCCGCCGGTTCCCGAGGCGGTCCGCGTCAGCTTCCGGGCCCATGCTGCCGAGCGCACGACCGGCGAACTGCACGCCGAGCTCTCGGAGCAGGACCCGGAGATGGCAGCAAAGCTGCGCCCCAGCGACCGGCTGCGGGTGATGCGGGCGCTGGAAGTGCTGGCCGCGACCGGGCGTTCGCTCTCAAGCTTCCAGGGCGAGCGTCAGCCGGGGCCGCTCGCGGGCGCGAGGCTGCTGCAGATATTCCTCGCTCCGGAGCGCGAGCTAGTGCGCGAGCGGATCGACCGGCGCTTCGACGCGATGATGGCGGCTGGCGCGCTGGAAGAGGTCGCGGCGCTGCGGGAAAGGCGGCTCGATCCGCTGTTGCCGGTGATGCGGGCGCATGGCGTGCCCGGGCTGATCGCCCATCTCGACGGTACGCTTACGCTCGAAGAGGCCATGGCGCGCGGCAAGGCCGATACGCGCGCCTATGCCAAGCGCCAGGTCACCTGGTTTCGCCACCAGATGGCGGGCTGGCATGCCGTCGCACCCGAGGCCGGGCTTGCCTTCGCCCTCGCCGAACTCGAACAGGCGGGCTGAGCGGAGCGGTCAGGCTGCGGCGGCGATCTCGTCCCCGGCGCTGCGGATGCAGTTCCGGCCCTCGTTCTTGGCCCGGTAGAGCTGCTTGTCGGCGCGTGCGACGAAGGCATTGAAGTCCTCGTCGGGATGGCGCGTCGCGATGCCGATGCTGGCGGTGACCTGAAGGTCGAGCGTCTCCGAAACCGGCAGATGGGTCCGGCGCAGGGCGGCATGCAGTCGCTCGGCGATGCGCTGTGCCTCATCCGCGCCGGTGCGCGGCAGCAGCACGGCGAATTCCTCGCCGCCGAGACGGCCGACGAGGTCCTGGCCGGGGCGCATCTGGCCGAGCAGGAGATCGGCGAAGGCGCGGATCACGGCGTCGCCGGCAGCATGTCCATGGCTGTCGTTGACCTGCTTGAAGTGGTCGAGGTCGATGATGAACAGCGAGGTTTCGTCGCCGGAGGCAGCTGCGGATGCGATTTCGGCATTCGCCTTCTCGGCCAGCGAGCGGCGATTGAGCAGCGTCGTCAGCGGATCGGTCTCGGCAAGGCGGCGCAGTTCCTGCTCGCGCTCCTCGCGCTGGCCGAGTTCGTGCGAGAGGGCACGCCGCGTCGCGCGCTCCTTGCCGATTTCGAGCGCCAGCGTCGCGGCCCGGCTCTGCAGGGTGAGGTTCGCGAGCTTCAGTTCGGAAATGTCGGTGAGGGTCATCACGAGCCCGTCGCCGAGCGGGGCGAGGGCGATCTGCAGCCAGATCTCGCGCCCTTCGATTGTATGGCAGGTCTCGAGCATGTCGCCGCGACGCAGCTCCATGACATAGAGGCAGCGGCGCCAGACCGTGTCGTCGGCGAGGAAGGGCAGCGCCTGGCGCCCCTCGGAATCGACCAGCGTGTCTTCGGCATGTCCCGCCATCGCCGCCGCGCGGCGGTTGGCGGTGATGATCTCCGTGCGGTCGATATTGCCTTCCTCGTCGCGCACGGCGCGCAGCGCGACGATGCCGGCCGGCGAGGTGTCGAGAACGGTCTTCAGCAGCTCCTCGTGAAAATGCATGGGCTTGCTGAAGACGATGAGGCGGCGCTGGCCGTCGGCGCGGGTCGTCGGCAGCACCAGGCGTTCCCAGAGACTGACACGGACCGTCTTGACGGCACGGTGGATGGAGTAGAGCGGCTTGCCGCTCGCCAGCACCTGATCATAGCAGGTGATGGTGAAGCGGGAGACGTTCGGCGACATGCCCGAGACGCGTGCGCCGGTCCGATCTCCGCCGACATTGCGGGCGATGTCGCGGCCAAAATGCTCGTAGACGTAGTCCCCTTCGGCCGGCGCCATGATCATGACGTCGCGACTGCAGAAGGAGAGCAGCTCGGTGCTGAAATCCTCGAAGGGCGCACCGCCGGGGTTTCCCCGTGCGCTGCGTTCGAAGCGGCGCAGCAGGTCGGCGACTTCGGGAGCGTAGGCTCTCTCGGCGATGTTGTGGGTGTGGACTTCCTGATACATCGCGCCGGGTTCCGTCTCTCGGTTCGCTAGCAGGCGGGTCTTGAGAAAGTGTTCCCCTGCGGCAACAAATGTGCTGGCAAATTGCCGGCCGCCGCGTGATTGGGTGCCGCAATCTGCTTGACCGGCCAGCAGCGCTCGGCTAGCGTCCGCCAAATTCGTTCACTGCAAGGGCGCGACATGCGCAAGCTCATTCTCGTAAAGGTGCGCTGGTAGGGGCCGGTTTAACAAACCGGGTGTCCCCGACGCCAGCGCACGCCCAGGCCCCTCCGAGGGCCTTTTTTATTGCCTTTTTCCAGCCGAACCCGACAAGACAGACCTCCGCAGGAGACCGTTATGAGCGAGATGATGACCGGCGCCGAAATGGTCGTTCGCGCCCTCCAGGATCAGGGCGTCGAACATCTCTTCGGCTATCCCGGCGGCGCCGTGCTGCCGATCTATGACGCGCTCTTCCAGCAGGAGAAGGTCAAGCACGTGCTCGTCCGGCACGAGCAGGGTGCCGTCCATGCCGCCGAGGGCTATGCCCGCTCTGCCGCCGGCAAGGTCGGCTGCGTCCTCGTCACCTCGGGCCCGGGCGCGACCAATGCCGTCACCGGCCTGACCGATGCGTTGCTCGACTCGATCCCGCTCGTCGTCATCACCGGCCAGGTCCCGACGCATCTGATCGGCTCCGACGCCTTCCAGGAATGCGACACGGTCGGCATCACGCGCTCCTGCACCAAGCACAACTACCTGGTGAAGAGCATCGCCGACCTGCCGCGCGTCCTGCACGAGGCCTTCTATGTCGCCGCCAACGGCCGGCCCGGCCCGGTCGTGATCGACATCCCGAAGGACATCCAGTTCGCGACCGGCGCCTATAGCCGCCCGCGCGACAACCAGCACAAGACCTACCGGCCGGTGGTCAAGGGCGACCTCAACAAGATCAAGGCCGCGGTCGAGCTGATCGCCAAGGCGAAGAAGCCGGTGTTCTACACCGGCGGCGGCGTGATCAATTCCGGCCCGCACGCCTCGGCGCTGCTGCGCGAGCTGGCGCGGCTGACCGGTTACCCGGTGACCTCGACGCTGATGGGGCTGGGCGCCTTCCCGGCGGCCGACCGCCAATGGCTCGGCATGCTCGGCATGCACGGCACCTACGAGGCGAACCTCGCCATGCATGACTGCGACGTCATGATCAACATCGGCGCCCGCTTCGACGACCGCATCACCGGCCGGCTCGACGCGTTCTCGCCGCACTCGAAGAAGATCCACATCGACATCGACCCGTCCTCGATC
>JAEXUU010000663.1 GCA_023452965.1 Pseudomonadota bacterium
TCGATGCGGGCGGCGCCCATCAGCCCGGCCGAAAGCAGCTCTGCGATCAGCGACAGCCCGGCGCCCTTGTGGTCGCCGAAGGGCAGCAGCGCGCCGAGCGGCAGGTCGGGAATGGCGTGCTGGAACACGTGCTTGGGGTCGGTCGTCGGGTGGCCCTCGCCGTCGATGATGTACCCCTCCGGCACGGGCACGCCCTTGTTGAGCGCCACGCGGGCCTTGCCATGGGCCATGCGGCTGGTGGCGAAATCGAGGATGATCGGGTCGTTCTCGGGCACCGGGATGCCGATCGCATGCGGGTTGGTGCCGAAGCGCGCTTCCTTCGCGGCATAGGGGGCGACGATCGGCGGGCGCCCGGCGACATTGACCCAGAACAGCGAAATCAGCCCCGCCGCCGCAGCGACCTCCGCATAGTGGCCGATGCGACCGATATGGTGGGCGTCGAGCAGGTTCAGGATGGCGACGCCACCGGCCCGGGCGATGGTGATGCCGCGTTCCACGGCATCGCGGGCCGTCGGCTGGCCGAGCGCGACATTGCCGTCGGCGATCAGGAACGGCCCGGCCTCGATCCGGATCGACAGCTTCGATTCCGGCTTCAGATTGCCGTCGGCGAGCGAGTTGAAATAGAGCGGCAGCATCCCGACGCCGTGGCTGTCATGGCCGCTGAGATTGGCGAGCACGAGATGCTCGGCCGTCTCCCGGGCCTCGGTCTCGCTCCAGCCGGCGGCGGTGATCATGGCGGCGGTGAGGGCGCGGAGCGCTTCGGGCCGGTGCAGGCGATAGGTCATGGCGGCTTCTGGTCGATATCCGGAAAATGGAGATGAAGCGCCACAGTGCACGGGCAGCGATGCCGCGCAATGCACCCCGGTGAATTGGCATGGCTGCATTGGCGCATCTCGACGTTGCGTTCACCAATCCCTATGTTGCGGGATGCAATCCTGTTTTCACCGGACCTTGAATCCGGTCGAGGAGGGACGAGGGAATGTTCTCGATACCTGGTTTGAAGGTGGTCTCGCTGACCGACGCTGCTGCGGCGCGCATTCGCGAGATCATGGCGCAATCGGCCAATGACGATGCGGGGGCCCCCGCGCTCGGGCTGCGCGTCGGCGTCAAGAAGGGCGGCTGCGCCGGCATGGAATACACCTTCGAGGTCGCGCGCGAAGCCAGGAAGGGCGACGAGGTCGTGACCGAGAAGGGCGCGACCGTGGTCGTCGACGGCAAGGCCGTGCTGTTCCTGCTGGGTACCGAGCTCGATTTCAAGACCGATCGCTTCTCATCGACCTTCGTCTTCAACAATCCCAATCAGGTCTCGGCCTGCGGCTGCGGCGAATCGGTCGAGATCAAGCCGCGGGCGGAGAGCGCAGTCGCGGCGCAGTAGCGCCCGGTCGGCCCTCAGGCGACCCTGGTCGAATCCATCACGGCGTCCTCGGTAACGGTGCGGTTGCGGCCGTCGCGCTTGGCCTGCATCAGCGCGCTGTCGGCCCGCTCGACGATCGAGCTGATCGTGTCGCCGCGATGATAGACCGCGACGCCGAGCGAGATGGTGATGCGGCCGAGATTCTCATTGGTCGAACGCTTGACCAGCTCGCGGGTCAGCAAGGCTTGCCGTACGGTCTCGGCACCGAACTTTCCGGCGGTGACGTCGGCATCGGGCAGGATGATCGCGAATTCCTCGCCGCCGAAGCGGGTGATCACAGCCTTGTCCTTGAACTTGACCTTCATGGGCCGTGAGACCAGGCGCAACACCTGGTCGCCGGTGAGGTGGCCATGCGTGTCGTTGA
Organism: Pseudomonadota bacterium; assembly: GCA_023452965.1. The sequence goes on from JAEXUU010000663.1 coordinate 1,779, forward strand.
AATGCTTGAACAAGTCGATGGCGGCCATGACCAGCGCGAAGGGTTCGCGCCGCAAGGTGGCCTGATCGATCGCCTTCTGCAGCATCTCCTCGAAATGGCGGCGGTTGGCGAGGCCGGTCAGCGGGTCGGTCAGCGCTTCGGCCCGCGTCGATTCCAAGGCCTCGCGCAGATTGCGGATTTCGTGCGCGCTTTCCCTGAGCTGGGTTTCGAGCTGCGTCTTGCGCGCAACTTCCTCGCGGGTCGAAAGCACGAGCGCCTCGACCCATTCGCGCAGACGCTGGCGATCTGCTGAAGGCGGGACCTCGTCGGACATGGCGCAGAGCCGGCCATGGTATTTTTCGCTCGAGGCGAGGGTCTGGTCGACCAGCGCCATCATCGCGTCGATCTCGCCGAGGACCTGCAGGCTGGTGCGTTCGGCCTGACGGGAAAGCCGCTCCGTGCCGATGAAGCGCTCATAGAGCGTGTCGATGTCGGCCATGCCGACCTCGCCATTGCTGCCGGCGATGATCGCGTTCATCGCGATGCTCAGTGCCGGCATCTCGCCGCTGAGATGGGCGTACCAGACCTCGAAGGAGCGGGGGTACCCGGGCGAGTAATGTTGACGCATGGCGGCGACGACGCGCTCCGCCAGATCGTGAACCTGCGGCGAAGCTGAATTGTCGGTGCTCATCACGCCTGTCCCCCGCCGGGCGATCAATCGTCTCGCGACGATGACCGGCCCTGCATCAACCGAAACGGGACATCCTGTCCTGGTCTGGCTGGAACAAGCTTCCCGCCGAAAGCCGGCAAGCGCCGACCTTCAACCCGGACGGGACCTTAAGGGAGTGGAGTTAAGGCAACGTTTCCTCGCCGAATTCTGCCGTTCGGCGGGCCCGATGCTTGAGAAAGACTTCAGTCGGCCCGAACCGAGCGCAGCAGGAACGCCGGCACGTGATCGCCGAGGCCCTTGACCTTCGGCCCGTCGTCGATCTCATCCCGACGCGGCGTGCGCGGCCGTTCGCTGCTCCGGCGCGGGGCGTGGTCGGCGACCGGCTCGCGCCGCGGCTGACGCTCACGCTGCGGCGCCGCCTCGCGGGTGGCTTCGGCCTCCACCTTCGGCTCGCTGCGCGGCGGTTTGGCGTCACGCCCGCCGCGGGCGTTGCGTCCACCTCGGCGCTCCTCGCCGCGGCGACCACGACGCTCCTCGCGCGGCTCAGCCGGCGGCAGGGAGTCGAGGCCCGGGCCTTCCCATTCGATGGTCTTGCCGGTCAGCTTCTCGATCGCCGCGACCAGCTTATCGTCATGGCGCGTCACGATGGTGAAGGAGGCGCCTTCGCGCCCGGCGCGGCCGGTGCGGCCGATGCGATGGACATAGTCCTCGGCATGCGTCGGCACGTCGAAATTGAAGACGTGGCTGACGGCGGGAATGTCGAGGCCGCGGGCGGCGACATCGCTCGCAACTAGGATCGGGTTCTCGCCGGTGCGGAAGGATTCGAGCGCCGCCATGCGGGCGTACTGGTCCATGTCGCCATGCAGGGCGACGGCCGGAAAGCCGTGCTTCTGCAACGATTTGTGAAGCGTTGCTACATCGCGCTTGCGGTTGCAGAAGACGATCGCGTTCTGCAGGTCCTTTGCGTCGCGGATCAGCTTCCGCAGGACATCGCGCTTCTCGTAATCCTGACTGTTCGAGGCGATCAGGCGCTGGGTGATGGTCGCGGCGGCAGTTGCCGGGCGCGAGACCTCCACGCGCACCGGATTGTGCAGGAACTGCTCGCTGATCCGCGTGATTTCCGGCGGCATGGTCGCCGTGAAGAACAGCGTCTGCCGGGTGAACGGCACCAGCTTGCAGATCCGCTCGATGTCGGGGATGAAACCCATGTCGAGCATCCGGTCGGCCTCGTCGATGACGAGCAGCTCGACGCCGGTGAGCAGGAGCTTGCCGCGCTCGACATGGTCGAGCAGGCGGCCGGGCGTCGCGATCAGCACGTCGACGCCGCGGGTGATCTTGGCATCCTGGTCGCCGAAGGAGACGCCGCCGATCAGCAGCGCGACCGAGAGCTTCTGGTTGACGCCGTAGCGGGTGAAGTGCTCCTCGACCTGCGCGGCGAGCTCGCGGGTCGGCTCGAGGATGAGCGTGCGCGGCATCCTGGCGCGGGCGCGGCCGTTCTCCAGGATGGTCAGCATCGGCAGCGTGAAGGCCGCGGTCTTGCCCGTACCGGTCTGGGCAATGCCCAGAACATCCTTGCGGGCGAGAACATGCGGAATGGCCTGGGCCTGGATCGGCGTCGGCGTCGTGTAGCCTGCGTTAGTGACGGCCGTCAGAACTTTATCGCTGAGGCCGAGTTCGGCGAAGGACATCGAGGGTTGCGCTTCTTCTGGGTCGGTGACACGTGGCGGGATGACCGATCGACCACCACGGTGGCGCGACTTTGCTTGCCTGCGCGCCTTCGGACGTTCGTGGAATGCAGAAAAAGCAGGGCAAAGTCAACATTCTAGCGAGGTTAGACGATGATGAGCGCGAGAAGCATGGCAGTTCCCGAGCCCTTGGTGCTGGTCCCGGGGCTGAATTGCACCGCAGCGCTCTATGCGCCGCAATGGCCGGCTTTGGCGTCCGGCAGGCCGATTCTTGTCGCTGAAACGAGTTCTGACGAGACTATTGGCGCGATCGCCGAGCGTCTGCTGGCGGCCGCGCCGGAGCGTTTTGCGCTCTGCGGGCTGTCCATGGGTGGCTATGTCGCGCTTGAAGTAATGCGGCGCGCGCCGGAGCGCGTGACGCGTTTGGCGCTGCTGGACACCAGCGCAAAACCTGCGACACCGGAAACCAACCAGCCCCGCGAGCAGATGATCGCGCTCGCCGAGAAGGGAGCCTTCGACAACGTCACGACCTTGCTGTGGCAGAAGCTGGTGGCGCCCGCCCGGCTCGCCGACGAGGCGCTGCGGCTCCTGGTGCGCCAGATGGCCGAGGATGTCGGTGCGGCCGGCTTCGTGCGCCAGCAGCGGGCGATCATGGGGCGGGTCGATTCACGGCCCGGCCTGTCGGCCATCACGGTGCCGAGCCTGGTGATCGTCGGTGCAGAGGACGAAATCACACCGCCGGTCGAGGCGAAGACGATCGCCAGCGGGATCGGCGCCAGCGCGCGCTATCTGGAAATACCCGGCTGCGGCCATCTCTCGACGCTGGAGGCGCCGGAGATCGTGACGAGGGCTCTGCTCGACTGGCTCGATTGAGGTGTCAGCGCGGGACGACGCAGGGGTCGAGTCTGGTCTCGCCGGCCCGCTTTGCGAGCGAACCGGTGACCATCGGGTCGATCACCTGTCCCTTGGCCGCGGCGGAGGCGGCCTGTCGCATGCCGTCGCGGTCGAGATGCGCCGTCTGGTAGGAGACGAAATTGGCCGCGATTACCGAGAGGAAGGCGATCGCTGCGCCGGCTTTGGCGACATCGGCGACCATGCCGCCATGTTCGTTGCGCAGAAAGGCCATGACGAGGCGCATCGCGCTCTCCTGAAGAAGGCATGGCGTCAGACGCCGACAAGCAGAGAATGCAACCGAGCCTGTAAAGACTTGGTTAGCGACATTCTCACGCGCCCGATGACTGCATAGGCCGCCGGGCCGGAAGGTCAGCTCGCGAAGGGTAGGGTACCGATGCGTCGGTCGCCCCCTTCGAGCTTGGCGCGGTTCTCCCGGAACACCCGGCGCAGTTCCGCCAGCACGGCCAGCACCGCAGGTCGCTGGCGGGCGATCTCGTGCGAGACGAGGAAGATCGCGTCGGCGGTCGCCTCGGGCGGCTCCTCGATGCGGACGAGGTTTTCGTCCGCATCGGCGATGAAGCAGGGCGCCATCGAGACGGCGCCGGAAGAGCGGATGCTCTCGTAGCGAGCGGCGGAATCGGCGACCCGTGCCGCGATCGGCCGGCCGGCAGCCCAGGCGAGGATGTGCTCGTCGATCCGCGACGAGACATCACGGCTGACCGAGATGATCGGTGCACTCGCAGGATCGACGCCGCGCCTGGCATAGAGCGCCTGCACGAGCCGGCCGACCTTCTGGCCGAAATAGCCCGTGCCCTCCGGCGGCTTGCGCATGCGGATCGCGATCTCCGCTTCGCCGCGCGCGAGGTCGAGCCGCTCGCGCGTGCTGAGGATGACGATCTCGACGCCGCCGGCGGCCGCCGACAGCCTCGTCGCATTCATGGTCAGGAGCAGGCTGATCGAGGTCGTTGCAGTGATCTGCACCGGCGCGTCGTCGGCGGGCAAGGCCGCCTTCGCACGATTGGCGAAGCGGGCGGCGGCCGCGGCGACTGCCGCCGCCTCCTGCGCCAGCGCCGCGCCGATCTCGGTCGGGATCAGCCGGTTGGCGCCGCGCCTGAACAGCGGGAAACCCAGCCTCGCCTCGAAGCTGCGCAGCCGTCTTGCGACCGTGGATTCGCTCAGCCCGAGCGCCACCGCCGCCACGGCCAGCGCACCGGCGGTCTCGACCGCGTGGAAGATCTCGATATCCTCCCAAGGCTGGGCCCCGGGC
>JAEXUU010000065.1 GCA_023452965.1 Pseudomonadota bacterium
GCGCTGTCCAGCGAAGGCCGGCTCTATTCCTACTCCGTGGTCCATCAAGCGCCGAAGGGTTGGAAGGTGCCTTATGCCCTTGGCTACGTAGACCTTCCCGAAGGGGTCCGGGTCCTCGCGCATATCGATGCGCCGCTTCAAGCCATCGCGATCGACCAGCTGGTCAGGCTCTCGCTCGGGGTCGTCGCAACGGATGCCTCGGGCGCCGATCTCTCCACCTACACCTTCGTTCCGGCGTGAGGAGCCCGTTCATGAACACCGCATCGCTGCGCGAGGTCTGCGTCGTCGGAACGGGCCTCGTTCCGTTCGGCAAGCAGCCGGACAAGACGCTCGCCGAGATCGCCTGGCCCGCCGTGAGGGACGCCATCCTGGAATCCGAACTGCCGCCGAAGCAGATCGACGCCGTCTTCTGCGGCACGGCGCTCGGCGGCATGCTCGCCGGCCAGCGCATCATGAAATCGCTCGGTATCAGCGGCATGGCGATCATCAATGTCGAGAATGCCTGCTCGTCGAGCTCCTCGGCGCTCTCCGTCGCCTGGCTCTCGGTCGCCAGCGGCCAGCATGACGTCGTGGTCGTGATCGGCGCCGAGAAGCTGACCAAGTTCGGCGGCGGCACGCTGCCGCTGGAGCGCGAGGACTGGGAGGTCAACCAGGGCATGGTGATGCCGGCGCTCTATGCGATGCGCGCGCGCCGTTACATGCACGAATACGGGCTGACGGAAGCGCAACTCGCCCAGGTCTCGGTCAAGGCGCATGATCACGGTGCGCTGAACCCCTATGCCCAAATCCGCAAGCGTGTGACGCTCGACGAGGTGATGTCGGCGCGCCCGGTCACCGACCCCTTCACCCTCTGGCATTGCTGCCCGACCGGGGACGGCGCCGCGGCGGTCGTCCTCGCCGCCGGCGACATCGCCCGTAGGGGCGACGCCAAGCCGGTGCGTGTCGCCGCCTCCGAGGTCACCTCCGGCATCTACACCGACCACTACCGCGACATGACCTGGGCGGAGCTGACCGCGCGAGGCGCCAAGGGCGCCTATGAGATGGCCGGCATCGGCCCGAAGGATATCGACGTCGCCGAGATCCATGACGCCTTCACCATAGCCGAGCTGATGTATTACGAGGCCTTCGGCTTCTGCGAGCGGGGCGGGGCCTACGAGCTTCTCGACAGCGGTGCGACTTCGCTCGGCGGCAAGCGGCCGGTCAATCCGTCCGGCGGCCTCCTGTCGCGCGGGCATCCGATCGGCGCGACCGGGGTCGCCCAGGCCGTCGAGATCACGCGGCAGCTCCAGGGCCGCGCCGGCGGGCATCAGGTCGAGGGCGCGCGCACCGGGCTGACCCATGCCACGGGCGGCGGCATCGCCGGCCTCGACCATGGCGCCTGCTCGATCCACGTGTTCGCCCGATGAAGCCGGCTCCCTTCGACTATCACGCGCCGGCGACGCTCGCCGAGGCGGTCGGCCTGCTCGCCAGCCTGGAGAACGCAAAGCTCCTCGCCGGCGGCCAGTCGCTCGTGCCGATGATGAACTTCCGCTATCTGCTGCCGGATCATCTCGTCGATCTGAACGGCATCGCCGAGCTCGCCGGCATCACCCTTCTGGGCGATCGCCTGCGGATCGGCGCGATGACGCGCCAGCGCGAGCTGGAGTTCTCGGAGGTCGTGGCGCAACGCTGCCCGCTGCTCAAGGAGGCGCTGGCGCATGTCGGCCATCGCCAGACGCGCAATCGCGGCACGATCGGCGGCAGTCTCTCGCATTTCGATCCATCCGCCGAGCAGCCGACGGTCTGCGCCGCTCATGACGCGGTGATCGAGATCGCCTCGCCAGGCGGGATGCGGCGGGTGCCCTTCGCCGAGTTCGGGCTCGACTTCATGACGACGGCAGTCGGGCCGGATGAAGTCCTGAGCGCGATCGAGCTGCCGCTCTGGTCGCCGGGCCATGGCTGGGGCTTCCATGAGTTTGCGCGCCGACGAGGCGACTTCGCGATCGTCGCGAGCGCAGCTTTGATCGAGCGCGACGGCTCAGGCCGGATCGCGCGGGCCTCGGTGACGCTCGCGGGAACCGGGATCGGGCCGCTGCGCCTGCCGCGGCTCGAGCAAGCACTCGTCGGTATCGCCCCCGAACCCGGTGCCCTCGCCGAGGCGGCGGCGCTCGCCGCCGAGATCGACGCCGTCTCGGACATCCATGCCAGTGGCGATTATCGCCGGCATCTCGCGCGCGTGCTGACCGGCCGGGCGCTGGCAGACGCCGCGCGCCGCGCCGGCTGAGGACAGATCATGACCAAGAAAACCGTGAAACTCACAGTCAACGGCAAGTCCTACGAGGCGGTGATCGACCCGCGCCTGACCCTCGCCGATTTCCTGCGCCACGCGCTCGACCTGACCGGCACCCATGTCGGCTGCGAGCATGGCGTCTGCGGCGCCTGCACAGTCCTGGTCGATGGCCGCTCGGCGCGCTCCTGCCTGATGTTCGCCGTGCAGGCGAACGGACGCGATGTCACGACGATCGAGGGGCTCGCTCCGGCGGGTGGCGAGCTCAATGTCTAGCAGCGCGCCTTCAGGGAACACCACGCGCTGCAATGCGGCTTCTGCACGCCGGGCATGCTGCCCACCCTGCCCGAGCTGCTGCGCGACAACCCAGCGCCGACAGAAGAGGAGGTGCGCGACGTGATCACCGGAAATCTCTGCCGCTGCACCGGCTATGCCGGCATCGTCGCGGCGGCCCACGACGCCCCCCAGCGGCTGCGCGCCGGGGAGGTTTGAGCCATGGGCGTCAAACAGTTCGGAGCCCGCGTCGCGCGCCTCGAGGACCCGGCCCTGCTGACCGGCCGCGGTCGCTATGTCGACGACATCAAGCTGCCCGGCATGCTGCATGCCTGCTTCGTGCGCTCGCCGCACGCCCATGCCCGTCTCGGCGCAATCGACGCCGAAACCGCGCGCCAGATGCCGGGCGTGCATGCGGTGCTGACGGCGGACGATCTGCCGGGCGCGATGGCGAACTCACGGATGCCGATGCTCGTCCCCAATGCCGCGATCGCGGCCCTGCGGACCCAGCATTGCCTGGCGCGCGAGGAGGTCTGCTATGTCGGCCAGGCCTTCGCCGCCGTGCTCGCAGAAAGCCGCTATCTCGCCGAGGATGCCGCCAATGCCGTCTTTGCGGATCTCGATCCGCTGCCGGCGGTGAGCGATTGCAAGGCGGCGGTCCAGCCGGGTTCCCCGGTCGCCCATGCCGACCTGCCCGACAATGTCGCCTCGACCTTCAAGATGGCCTATGGCGACGCCTCCGCCGCCTTCGCCGGGGCGGCACATGTCTTCAAGGAGACGCTGTTCCAGCATCGCGGCGGCGGCATGGCTCTGGAGACGCGCGGCGTCGTCGCGCAATACGACAAGGCGGGCGACATGCTCACCGTCTGGTCGGCGACGCAGACCCCGCATATCGGCCGGCGCATGATCGCCGACCTGCTCGGGCGCAGCGTCGAGAAGATCCGCGTCGTCGCCCCCGATGTCGGCGGCGGCTTCGGCCCGAAGGCGATCTTCTACCCGGAAGAGGCGGTGATCGCCGCGGCGGCGCTGTCTCTCGGGGTTCCCGTGAAGTGGACAGAAGACCGGCGCGAGCATTTCCTCTGCGCGACACAGGAGCGCGACCAGCACTGGGAGGTCGAGATCGCGGTCGATCCCGAGGGCCGTATCAAGGGCGTGCGCGGCAGCCTGCTGCACGACACCGGCGCCTTCGTGCCCTGGGGCGTGATCATGCCCTATATCGCGGCCGCGACCATGCCCGGCCCCTATGTCCTGCCGGCCTATGAACTCGACGTGACGGTGGCGCTGACCAACAAGGTCGCGACAACGCCGGTGCGCGGCGCCGGCCGGCCGCAGGCGGTCTTCGCCATGGAGCGATTGATGGACCGCGTGGCGAGCGAACTCGCACTCGACCCCGCGGAGGTCAGGCGGCGCAACTTCATCCAGCCGGAACAGATGCCCTATTCGGTGGGGCTCACCTTCCGCGATGGCAAGCCGCTGGTCTATGACAGCGGCGATTATCCCAAGGCGCAGGCCGAGGCTCTGGCCTTGGCCGAGTACGACGGCTTCCCGGCCAGGCAGGCCGAGGGCCGCCGGCAGGGGCGTTATCTCGGCATCGGCATCGCCAACTATGTCGAAGGCACGGGGCTCGGTCCGTTCGAGGGGGTCACCATCCGGATCCAGCAGAACGGCAAGGTCGCGGTCGCGACCGGCGCCACCAATCAGGGGCAGGGCACCCGCACTACGCTGTCCCAGATCGTGGCGGATCGGCTCGGCTGCCGGATCGAGGACATCGAGATGAGCATCGGCGACACTGCGACGATCGCCAATGGCGTCGGCGCCTTCGCCAGCCGCCAGGCGGTCAATGCCGGCTCCTCGGCGGCCATGGCGGCCGATGTCGTGCGCCAACAGGTGTTGAAGCTCGCGGCAAGGGCGCTCGGGGTTCCGGAAGCCGAGATCGCGATCGAGGACGGGCGGGCGACGGCGCTCGGTGGCAACAAGCCGGAGATCGGCTTCGGCGAGCTCGCCAGGATGTCGCAGGGCATGCCCGGTTTCTCGATGCAGGCGGGTGACCAGCCGGGGCTGGAGCACACCGCCTATTTCACGCCGCCGCAGGCGTCATACTGCAGCGGCACCCATGTCGTGGAGGTCGAGGTCGAGATCGAGACAGGCGCGGTGCGGATTCTCGGCTACAGCGTCGCCCATGACAGCGGCAACATCATCAACCCGCTGATCGTCGACGGACAGGTCCAGGGCGGCGTCGCGCACGGCATCGGCAACGCGATGTTCGAATTCATGAAATACGACGAGAACGCTCAGCCGCTGACCACGACGTTCGCCGACTATCTGATGCCGATGGCGACGGATGTGCCGGATTGCCGGATCGCCCATGTCGAGACGCCGAGCCCGCTCAATCCGCTCGGGGTCAAGGGGGCGGGCGAGGGCGGCACCATCCCCGCCGCGGCGGCGATCGTCTCCGCGATCGAGAATGCGCTAGGACCGTTCGGCGTCCGCTTCGCCGAGACGCCGCTCACCCCAGAGCGCATCGTGGACGCGCTCGCCGAGGCGGGCGCCTATCGGAGAACAGTCAATGGCCGGTAAGGGCGAGTCGCTCGGTACGGTGCAGCGCGTGGTCGAGGTGCTGCGCCACCTCGCCGAGCGCGGGGACACGACGATCAAGGATCTGTCGGCCGCGATCGGCCTCGTGCCCAGCACCTGCCATCGCATGCTCGATCTCCTGGTCAAGGAAGGGCTGGCGGAACAGGCGGGCGAGCGGCGAGGCTATCATCTCGGGCCGGAGTTCTTCCGGCTCGCGGCGCTGGTCAACACCCGCCAGGACATCCGCAGCCTGGCCCGGCCCTTCCTGCAACAGGTCGTCGACGCTTGCGACGAGACCTGCGTGCTGTGCCTCTACGTGCCGGCCGACCGCAACATGATCTTCGCCGAGAAGAGCGATTCGAGTCAGCTGCTACGCTACCAGCTGAAGCTCAACAGCCCGCAGCCCGTGCTCTGGGGCGCGAGCGGACGCGCCATCCTCGCCCATCTCCCGCGGGAGGACCGCCGTCGGATCTATGAGGAGGCGGAGGACGCGCCGGCTTCACACGAGAAGCGTCCGCCGCTCGAGGAGCTGGAGGCCGAGCTCTCTGCGATCCGCGCCCGCGGCTATGCAGTCTCGCACGGCCAGAAGATCGTCGGGGCCGTCGGCATCAACTCTGCCGTCTTCAACGCCGCAGGCGTCGTTGTCGGCAGCCTGGGCGTCACCGTTCCCCAGCAGCGCATGGTCGCGACCGACGAGGCCAAGCTCGGCCTGCTGGTGCGCCAGCACGCGGCCGCTCTGTCGCATGCGCTGGGCGCGCCCCTGTCCAAGCCAGCCGAAAACGAGATCATCCCCGCATGAATGCTCACGCTTCCCCGCAAGGGCCGACCGGCGAAGGGCCGCTGCGTCATCTGCGCGTCCTCGACCTGACCCAGTTCCTCTCCGGCCCCTATGCCACCCAGATCCTCGGCGACCTCGGCGCCGGCATCATCAAGGTGGAGACGCCGGACGGCGACATGACGCGCGTGCTGCCGCCGCATTTCGTCGGGCCCGACAGCGCCTATTACCTCAGCGTCAACCGCAACAAGCGCAGCCTTGCCGTCGACATGAAGACGCAGGAAGGACGCGATCTCGTCCGCGACCTCGCCCTCGCCAGCGATGTCGTGATCGAGAATTTCCGGCCCGGCGTGATCGAGCGGCTCGGCCTGTCCTTTGCCGATCTCTCGGCAAGCAAGCCGGAGCTGATCTGGTGCTCGATCAGCGGCTTCGGCCAGGACGGTCCGTATCGCGACCGGCCCGCCTACGACATGATCGTCCAGGCGATGTCCGGCGGCATGTCGCTGACTGGCGAGACGGACGGCCATTCCGTCCGCTCGGGCATCCCGCTTGGCGACCTCGCGGCCGGCATGTACGGCGTCATTGGCATTCTCGCCGCGCTTTCCGACCGGGACCGCACCGGTAAGGGCCGCTGCGTCGACATCGCGATGCTCGACTGCCAGATCTCGATGCTGAGCTACCAGGCTGCCTACTACCTGGCTTCGGGCCATGCGCCCGGCCGGCAGGGCCGCGGCCACGCCTCGATCCCGACCTATCGCTCCTTCACCTGCGGCGATGGCGCCGACGTCGTGATTACCGCCAACACCGAGCGCATGTGGAAGGCGCTTTGCGAAGTGCTCGGCCGCCCCGATCTCGCCGAGGACGAGCGCTTCCGCGTCAACCAACTGCGCTATCGCAACCGCCACGCCCTATGGGAGATCATCGAGGCGATCTTCGCGACGCGACCGGCCGCCGCTTGGGTCGAGGCGCTGGTTGCGGCCGAGATCCCGGCCGCTGCCGTGAACACGCTCGACCGCAGCCTGAACGACCAGCAGGTGCTCTACCGGAACATGGTGCTGCAGCTCCCTGGCCGCGATGGCGAGGTGCTGAGGGTCGCGGGCAATCCGGTGAAATTCGTAGGCGAGGCCGAGGTCGCGCACCGCTTCCCGCCGCGGCTCGGCGATGACGAGGACGCCGTCTTTTCGGAGCTGCTGAAGCTCAGCGCCGAGCGGATCGAAAGCCTGCGTCAGAGCGGGGTCATCGGCAGGCGTGTGACGGCCGCGCAGCAGGGGCAGAAGGAGGCGAGGGCATGACAGGGCCGAGCGAAGGCATCCGGGCGCAGAAGGTCGAGGGTGGCTTCGCCGTCACGATCGAGCGCTCCGAACGGGGCAACATGCTGACGCTGCCGATGATAGCGGCTCTGGCACAGGCGGTTCGCGACGTCCCGGGAGAGGCCAAGTTCGTGCATCTTTCGGGTGCAGGGGCGGATTTCTGCCGCGGGCGCGATCCGCAGGGGGCGCCTGCCGCCGCGACGGCGCTCGACATCCGCATGGCGCTGATCGAGCCGATCCTTTCGCTCTACGACGCCTTGTCGGACTGCCCGGTGCCGGTCGTCTGCAGCGTGCGTGGCGCCGCCCGTGGGCTTGGCGCCGCCTTGGCTACCGCCTGCGACGTCACCATCGCCGCCGAGAGCGCACGTTTCGACCTGCCGGAGATGGAGAAGGACCTGCCGCCGACCCTCGCCATCTCGGCGATGATGCGCAAGGTGCCGCCGAAGGCACTGGCGCTGATGGTCTATGGCATGGATCCGATCGATGCGCGCGAGGCTCGGATGCTAGGGCTCGTCAGCAAGGTAGTGTCCGACGACGCGCTCACCCCCGAGACCGAGCGCCTGCTGGGGACGCTGCGTGCGCGCAGCCGCGAGGCGCTCGTCGCGGTCAAGGACTACCAGCGGGCGGCGCCGGAGCTGGGGGCGCGCTCCGGCCGCGATCTGGCGGCGAACCTGCTGGCTTCCGTGCTGTCGTCGAAGGCGCGCTGACCATGCCGGCGCTGAAGCTGAACGGCGAGACGATCTCGTTCGAGAGCGCCGGCGTCGGGACGCCGGTGCTGCTGCTGCACAGCCTCGGGACGCATGCAGGCCTCTGGGCATCGACCGCGGCCGCGCTGTCGGATCGGTTTGAGCTGGTCGCGATGGACTGTCGCGGGCATGGCGGGAGCAGCAACCACGCCGGCTTCTCCGTCGAGGCGATCGCAGGTGACGGGCTCGCGCTGATGTCGGCGCTCGGCCACGAGCGCTTTCACGTCGTCGGTTGCTCCATGGGCGGCCTGTTTGCGGTCACCCTGAATGCCATGGAGCCCGCTCGCTGTCTGTCGCTGACCTTGGCGGGGGCGTACGCGACTGTCGGCGCAGCCGGTCCCCTTCGGATCGCGGCGACGCGGGAAACTCTGGCGACCATGCCGATGGCCAAGTTCGGGCGCCGTTATGCCGACGATACGGTGATCGCGACCGATCAGGCCGCAAACGCGTTGGTCGCAGATTCGATCGCAGCGATGACGCGCGAGAACTATCTGCAGACGCTCGAAGCCATCCTGACCGCCGATGTCTCTGCGTCTTTGACGGATGTCGCGGTTCCGACTCTGGTGCTCGTCGGAACCGAGGACCGGCGCGCCCCGCCCGCGGTCGCGCGCGGTCTCGCGGACGCCATCCCTGGCGCAGTGCTTTGCGAGCTTCAGGGGGCAGGTCATCTTGCCATGCTCGACGAACCCGCGGCGTTCGTCCGAGAGCTCGAGCGATTCCTGCCGAAAGCTTAGAGGCTTCGGCGCCGGCTGCGGCCTTCGGACATCGCACTTGGGCGGTGCTCCGCGAAATCCACCAGGGGTCGCGGCGGCAATGGCCGAAGACGCAATGGCGCAATGGCCTATGATCGCGATCCCATCGGCGGAGCCCCGGTCATGAGCGCCAAGGCGATGATCCTCGCAGCATCGACTGTCTTCAGAGATCACCCGGCTCCGCGCGAGCTGGCGGAAGGCCGGTGGCGCGATCGCGCGACAATCCTTCGGCTCCGTCGCTCCGCAAGGCTTGGCGAGGCGCGCGATGATTGATCTGCGCCAGATGCGCCAGTTCATCGCGGTCGCAGAGGAATTGCATTTCCACCGCGCCGCGGCGCGGCTGAACATGTCGCAGCCTCCGTTGACGATAGCGATTCGCAAGCTGGAACGGGAACTCGGCTTTGAGCTCATCGCGCGCGGCAACCGAATCCTGGGCCTGACCGCGGCTGGAGCGGTGTTCCTCGAAGAGGCGCGGCTGACGCTCCAGCAAGCAGAGCGCGCGGTCGTGGCAACGAGGGAAGCCGCAGCAGGCCGGGCCGGGCAGGTTCGGCTCGGATATGTGGGCAGTGCGCTTTATGGCCGTCTGCCCGACACGATCCGCGCCTTTCGCGAAACACATCCCGAAGTCCGGCTCGAGTTGTTGGAGGCGACCACTGCCCGGCAAATGGAGCTGCTTCGAGAAGGCGCCCTGGACCTGGGCCTTCTCATTGCGCCGGCTGCCCCGACCGAAGGCTTCTCGTTTCAGCCCTTCGATACCGACCGCCTGTGCAT
>JAEXUU010000143.1 GCA_023452965.1 Pseudomonadota bacterium
CGACTGTGAGAACCGGCGGCAGCGTCGCCATGACGTTAGAATAGGTGGTCGGGACGAAACGATGAAGCGTCATGGGTCTCCTGCCGGTCTTTACAGGCGCCGCGGACGGCAAGGATCAGCCGTCGCGACACATCCCGGCCGAATCCCGCGGGAGCCGGCCGTTGCGTCAGCCTAGGCGAACGCGCGGCGAGAACGCCAGCGATGCGACTCGGTGGCTCCGGGTTCCCGGCCGGCGGCCCGGCAACGGCAACGCTTGTCCGACCCCACACCGGGTTGTGAACGGCGGTCCACAGCGCTGGCGCTTCGGAGGGCACAGCAAGGCGATGCGGGCCGAAGCGTCGCCGCCTGTGAACAACCGTTCGAATGGCCGGTTTGACGGTCCCGGCGGGCGTGAAGCCTATCGCGACGCCGCCGGACCAGGCGGTGATCGAAGAGGCTCCACCATGAAACTCAAGCTTTCGGCGCTGCTCCTGGCGGGCGGCGTTCTGGCCGGCACGGCCGCGTTCGCGCAGAGCGCCGACGACAAGAAATGGATCAACCAGTGCCTGAGCGACAACAAGGACGCGAAGGTCGCGGCCAGTGTCGTCAGCACCTACTGCGCCTGCATGAACGGCAAGATGAGCGACAACGAGACCCGCTCGATCACGCAATGGGAGAAGGCCAATCCGAACGCCCGCAAGGCCTGCGAGCAGGAGGCCGGCTGGAGCTGAGCGAGCGGGCTCCAACGTCCCAGCGGCCGGCCCGCAAGGCCGGCCGCCCATTCTTCGACTGCTGCTGCCAGGAGCTGACACTCATTGCCGAGTTTGGGCTTCAACGGGGGAGACGCCTGTTGCACGATCGCCCCGCCACGACAGCAATGAGTGTCGAGATAGATGTCCCAGGCGCTGCCCGGCCAACCCACCCCGTCCCTGCCCGGCGGCACGGCGCTGCTGCTCGGTCAGATGCTGCTCTGCTCCTGCCTGTGGGGTTCGTCATTCCTGCTGATGAAGTTGATCGGCACGGAGATCTCGCCGCTGGCACTGACCGCGCTGCGAGGCCTGATGGGCGCCATCCTGCTCGGGCTCTGGCTCGCCTCGCGGGGCGAGAACGTGCTGCCGCAGGGGCGCGAATGGCGCGATTGGGCGATGCTGGGCCTGCTACAGGGCGCGATCCCCAACACGCTGACGGCCTATGCACTGACGCAGATCACGGCCTCGCTGACTTCGCTGATCCAGGCCTGCACGCCGCTGATCGTCGCCCTGCTGGCGCATATGCTGTTTGCCGACGAGCGGCTGTCGCCGAAACGCGCCCTCGGCGTGCTGATCGGCTTCTCCGGCATGGCGATCCTGCTCGGGCCCGCCGCCTTCGCGTCAGGCACGCCGAGCGCCATGGGCACGCTCGCCATGGCCGTCACAGCGCTGAGCTATGCGCTCGGCAATCTCTATATCCGCAGCATCCCCAAGGTTCGGCCGGCGCGGCTCGCGCTCGGCCAGCAGGTCTTTTCGGGGCTGCCGACGCTTGCGCTGGTGCTCGCCCTTTCCGGCCCGGCCGCCTTCGCGGCGGCACCCGGCCTCGCCCAGCCTCTGCTAGCGCTCGGCATCTTCGCGACCGCGCTGCCGATCCTGCTCTATATGCACATCGTGCACCGCGCCGGCCCCGTGCTCGGCTCGATGAACGGCTACCTCGTGCCGTTCTGGACGATCCTGATGGGCGTCGGCCTGCTCGGCGAGAGCATCGGCCTGCGCGAGGTCACCGGCGGCCTCGTGGTGCTGGCCGGCCTCGTCATCGTTTCCCTGACGCGCCGGCCCGCCGCTGCCGTCAAGGCGTGAGCGCGGCGAGCCCTTCACGATAGCGGCGGCCTACCCCGGGTCTTCAGCCCTCCAGCGCCTCGGCCACGTCCTCATAGGTGCGCAGGCCGGTGCGCGGAGCGTAGACCAGCACGGCCATGTTGCCGGGCGCATGCTCGTTCTTCCACATCTTGTGATGGGCGAGCGGGATCTTGTCCCAGGGGAAGACCTCGGACATGCAGGGGTCGATCCGGCGGTCGAGCACGAACTGGTTGGCGGCGCTTGCCTGCTTGAGATGGGCGAAGTGCGAGCCCTGCACGCGCTTTTGCCGCATCCAGACGTAGCGGGCGTCGAAGGTGATGTTGAAGCCGGAAGTGCCGGCGCAGAACACCACCATGCCGCCGCGCTTGGCGACGAGGCAGGAGACCGGGAAGGTCGCCTCGCCCGGATGCTCGAAGACGATATCGACATCCTTCTTGCCGGTGATGTCCCAGATCGCCTTGCCGAACTTGCGAGCTTCCTTGGTCCACTCGGCATATTCGGGCGAGTTGACCTTGGGCATCTGGCCCCAGCAGTTGAAGTCCTTGCGGTTGATCACGCCCTTGGCGCCGAGGCCGAGCACATAGTCGCGCTTGGTCTCGTCGGAGATCACGCCGATCGCGTTGGCGCCCGAGGCCGCGCAGAGCTGCACGCCGAAGACGCCGAGGCCGCCCGAGGCGCCCCAGATCAGCACATTGTCGCCCGGCTTGATCGTATGCGGGGCGTGGCCGAAGAGCATGCGATAGGCGGTCGCCAGCGTCAGCGTGTAGCAGGCCGATTCCTCCCAGGAGAGGTGCTTCGGCTTGAGCATCAATTGCCGCGACTGCACCCGGCAGAACTGGGCGAAGGAGCCGTCCGGCGTCTCGTAGCCCCAGATGCGCTGGGAGGAGGAGAACATCGGGTCGCCGCCATTGCACTCCTCGTCGTCGCCGTCGTCCTGGTTGCAGTGGACGATGACCTCGTCGCCGACCTTCCAGCGCTTCACCTTGGAGCCGACGGCCCAGACGATGCCCGAGGCATCGGAACCGGCGATGTGAAGGGAACCCTTGTGCACGTCGAAGGGCGAGATCGGCTGGCCGAGGCCGGCCCAGATGCCGTTGTAGTTGACGCCGCCGGCCATCACGAGGAGCAGCACCTCCTCCTCGCCGATCGACCAGGTCGGCACCACCTCGACCTGGAAGCTGTCTTGCGGCGGGCCATGGCGCTCGCGCCGGATCGTCCAGGCATACATGTTGGCCGGGACATGGCCGAGCGGCGGGAGTTCGCCGAGCTCGTAGAGATCCTTCAGCGCGGGCTTCGCGACGGGTTGCGGCTTCGACATTCGCTTTCTCCCTTGTCGCCACGCCTGTTTTCGGTGGCGTTGCCGGCGATCATGACGCTCGATGCTGCATCGCGCCATACTCCTATGGAATTATTCCGCATTGCAACAAAAACGGTCGACATCGGCGCGATGCGGTCTGTGACGAGGTTTTCGAGGCCATAGTCGATTGCGCCCACGGCGTTATCGCGGCGGCGGAAAGCCGAAGGCGATCCGGACGAGGCCGGCCTGGCTGTTGACATCGGTCTTCGCGTAGACGGCCTTGAGCTGCGCCCGCACCGTCTCGAGCCCGATGCCGCTGCTCTCGGCGACCTGGATCGGCGTCAGCCCGGCGACGATGCCTTCGACGGTCCGCGTCTCGGCGCGCGTCAGCCCGTAGCGGAGCGCCAGCCAGCCCATGTCCGGAGCCCCGGCGGGGCGCGCCTCCTCGATGATCAGGGTCGCGGCAAGCCCGGAAAAGTAGCCGGTGGCACCCTCGGCCTCCGCCTTGACCAGGGTCAGCCTGTAGGCGCCGAGATGCGTGCTGAGGGAACGCGGACCGGCATAGTCGCGCGTCAGCATCTGTTTCAGCAGGGTTGCGGCCGTCTCATCCCGCAGCCGCAACCTCCCCATGGCCGTCAGCCCTACCACTGCTCCCGATGAGAGCAAGGCCTCGGCCCGCGGCGAAGCGGCCCGCACCACCATGCCCTCCCCGACCACGATGACGCCGACATCAGGCGATTCCAGCAGCGAGCCGCCGAACTGCGCGAGCGCTCCGTCGAAGCGGCCGGTACGATAATAGCGGAAGGCCCGGGTCAGATGCGGCGTCAGCCGAGTCAGCAAGTCGGCGACCTGCTGGTTCGCGTCGGGGTCGATGCGCGCCGTCAGGGTGCTGAGCAGGAACGAGCAGGCTTCCTCGCGCCAAAGCGTCACCCCGACTCCGGCCTCGATCTCGCGGCGACGCAGGAAGTCGGCGTAATATTCAGTCCTGACGAACTCGTCGCGCGGAACGATGCGCTCCCCGATGATTCCGGTGCCGAGTGGCGTGCGCGCGACATTGTGCATCCACGGGTTCAGGCCGACATAGTGGGCGGCATAGTCGCGCGCCGTGTCGGCATCGAGCCCGGCCGCCAGGGAGATACCGCCTTCTCCCGATTTCTCGTCATGGAAGAACAGGGTCGAGACGCCGCCCGGGATCAGGGCGTTCAGCCGGTCGAGAAAGTCCTGCCACGATCTCTCGCCGAGCAGAGCGGCATAGATCAGATCAGTCAAATCCCGCTCGGCAGGCTCGATCATGGTCTCCTTCAGCATGCCGCGCTCGCCAGCGTCCTGTCTCCATATCCGGGCCGCGCAAGAGCGACTCCATGAAACCTAACCGTATCCCGAAGGGATGCACCATACTTCTTGGAAAATCTGACACGATGCACAGTGTCCGGGGCCTCTACGAAGGCTTCCGTTCGGTCCCAGCTCTGCGGTGTTCTTCATTCACCCGCGAAGGCGAAGCGGCCTCTTACGAACATGATGCAGCAGGGAACGCCGCCCGCGCCGGCCCGGAAGCGGCGCTTGCCCCGGATCGAAGCCCCGGCGATACCGCTGCCATGGACATGATTCGAGAG
>JAEXUU010000158.1 GCA_023452965.1 Pseudomonadota bacterium
ATCCTGGGTGACGCCGAGGCGGATATTGACGCCGCGCAGATCGAGCGAGACGAGCTTGATTTCGCCGCGCAGCAGCGCGAGCGGCTCATAGCCGAGCACGGCCTCCGGCGCCCGGAAGGAGGCGCCTCCCGAATGGCGGAACGAAACCTGCTGGACCCGCAGCCGCGAGCGGCCGTCGACCCGGTCGAGTCCGGCCTGCTCGACCTCGACTTTCCAGTTCGGGCCGAGCCTTTCCTCGATGGCGTTGGAAATCCTGCCTTCCAGGCCTGAGAGCGGAATGAAGCCGCTGACGAGCAGGGCGCCAGCCGCCAGGCACAGCGTGACGACCGCGACGACAACAGCCACGCCGATCGTGACCACGCCCTTCCAGGCGCGCTTTGCCACCGCGGCGGGGTCACAGGCCTCCGCTTGCGTCGCAGCAGGCGCCGCGGCGATGGGTGCCGAAGTATTCCTGTTGTCCTCGGTCAAGAAGGATTCGCTTCATGTCTTGCGGTTGAAAGGCCCGGCATCCGGTCAAACGCCCTTCCGGCACAATGCGCGCGACCGCCCGACGGGTACAGCCCGCGACAAAGTAACCGATTCTCCGGCCGCATGTTCCTGCTCTCTGGCCTCAGCCGGCTCAGCGTCCTATGGCTCGCCAGCCCATGCGGCGCGATATCGACCAAAGGAAGGCAGACATGGCCCTGAACGAAGGCAGCTTCGCCCCGGACTTCACCTTGCCGAAGGACGGCGGCGGCACTGTGACGCTCTCCGAACTGAGAGGCGGAAAGGTCGTGCTCTATGCCTACCCGAAGGACGACACCCAGAGCTGCACGCTGGAGGCGACCGCCTTCAACGGCCTGCGCAAGGCCTTCGCCGCAGCTGGAACGCGAATCATCGGCGTCTCGCCCGATTCGGTCGCCAGACATGACCGTTTCAAGCAGAAATACGACCTGGAAATCGACCTTCTCGCGGACGAAGACCGCCAGATGATCAACGGCTATGGCCTCTGGGTCGAAAAAAGCATGTATGGCCGCACCTATATGGGCGTGGAGCGCACCACCTTCCTGATCGATTCTGACGGCAAGATTGCCCGGATCTGGCGCAAGGTGAAGGTGAAAGGCCACGCAGAGGAAGTGCTTCTGGCCGCCGAAACGCTGTAGAGCGCGAAAAGCGCGGTCTTCGGGGGGCGTTTTGCGATTGATTAACCCTAACAGGGTCTAATCAGATCATCGCAGCGTCACAGTCGGTATTGCGTATGACACTCCCCGATTCCGCGGCTCACCCCCGCGCGCCGGCACTCGCCGTGACCGGCATCCTCTCCCGCCGCAGCTTCGCCATCCGCCGCTCGACGGCGTTGCTCGGCCTTACCCTGCTCGGCCTGACCACCGCCTGGAGCGGCGCGACGACATGGTACATCCTGCGCAAGGATGACCTCGCCGCCCGGCTGATCAACCGCGAGACCTCCAGGCAATATGCCTATGAGGACCGCATCGCAGCCCTGCGCGCCGACATCGACCGGCTGGCGAGCCGGGCGCTGCTCGACCAGGACGGCGTCGAAGCCCGTGTCGGCGAGATCGCCATGCGCCAGGCCGAGCTCGAATCCAAGCAGGCGTTGGTCAACGCGGTTACGGATACCTTGAAGGCGAGTGGCATCGGCGTCACCCAGGCGGGCAAGACGGCTTCAGGTCCGCGCCTGATCAAGCCGGAAGCGGCGACCCGCGCCTCCAGCGTCAGCAGCTTTGCCCCGATCGGGCCGACCAGGCCGACCCCTGCACCCGATATGCCGGTGCTCCGCGGCGCCGAGGACCGCAATGCCGGTCCCTGGCAGTCCGGGGAGGTCCCGGAGCCGGTGTCGCCAGCGCAGCGCGTCGCCGAGGCACTGGAGCAGCTTGACGAGGCTATCGGCCAGACCGGCTCGTCGCAGCTCGGCACGCTCCGCAACATCGACCGCAGCCTCGGCGAAACCCAGAAGACGCTCCGTGCGGCCCTGGCGGAAACCGGCCTCGACACCGATCGCCTGGCGGCCAGCACGACGATCGCCAAGGCCGTCGGCGGCCCCTTCGTTCCGATCAAGATCGACCCCGCCGCCGGCCCGTTCGAGGCGACGCTGCACAGCCTGCAGCCGCGCATCGCCGCCGTATCACGGCTGCGCGAGCTCGCGCTGCAATTGCCGCTGCGCCGCCCGCTCCAGGGCGAGATCGACATGAGCTCGAACTACGGCTACCGCGTCGACCCGTTCACCCGCGGCCCGGCCATGCATACCGGCATGGACCTGCGCGCCGAGACCGGAACTCCGGTCCGCGCCACGGCGGCGGGCAAGGTCGTCACCGCCGAGTATTCCGGCGGCTATGGCAACATGGTCGAGATCGAGCATCCCGGCGGCATCAGCACCCGCTACGCCCATATGTCGGCGATCCTGGTCTCGGCCGGCCAGACCGTCAGCGCCGGTGCGCTGGTCGGTCGCGTCGGCTCGACCGGCCGCTCGACCGGCCCGCATCTCCATTACGAAACCCGCATCGACGGCGATACGCTCGACCCGATCCGGTTCCTGCGCGCTGGCGACAAGCTCGCCGGACAGCTCTGACGGACCGCAAGCCGCGCAGTCTTTGAAGAAAAATGCAGCCTCCTGAGGAAAAGCCCTCAGGAGGCTGATTTCGTTCAGGGAGCGGCGCCACGTTTCCTGCCGATCATCTCGCCGATACCTGACGGGGCGCAGAGCGGCGCCGGCGCACAAGACGGAAGCTCCGGTGCTTTGCGAACAGCGCAGGGAAGAACTCTTCGGCTTCGCGTGAATGCGGCGCGCGCTAGCGCAGCGCCTCGGCGATCGCCGCTCCAGCTACGGCATGGCCGTACTCGTTCCAATGCGCATCGGAGCGGAAGTCGAAGCGCTTCTGGTTCCTGGCCCAATCCGCCGCGAAGACGGGATGAAGGTCGAGGAACGGGATGCCGTGCCGACCGGCCATCTCGGCGGCGATGCGGTTCAGGCGCAGCGCCGCGCTGTCGCGACCGGCATAGATCGCCTGCCGCTCGCCATCCATGACGAGCTGGAGCTTGGCGCCGACCGCCTCGGCCCGCGCCTTCAACCGGCCGAACAGATAGTCGGTGGCGACGCGGATGTCCGCCTCGCGCGCCAGCACGCCGGAGACGTCGATATTGGCGGCGAACCCGCCCTCGCCCGCGGCCTGCGCCGGACCGAGGATCGCATCGAGCAGCATCTGGGGCCGAACCTGCCAGCGATAGAGCAGGAAGCGCGCCGTCGCCGTCTGGCGCAGGCTCTCGAAGGCACCGGGACGCCAGGGCTCCGGCGGCACCTCGCCAACGACGCGACCATTCTCGACGCGCAGCTTCAGGAAGCTCGAGGTGTAGCGCCCCGGCATGAACACGAAGCTCTCGTCGAAATCGTTATGAACCAGCATCACCACGATACGGTCGGGCCGGCGCTGCTCGACCTCGCGCTCGACCATCTGCAGATACTGGCTGAGCGGCGCACCGGCGACGCCGAAGCGAAAACCTTCCACCGACCCCCGAGGCCCCAGCGCCGCGACCGCCTTCTCGGCGAACGTCGCGTCGAAGGGCACCTGCAGGGCTTCGACATAGCTGTCGCCGACGAAGGCGATGCGGGAGACGCCGGCACGGCGCTCGATCGGATAATCCGGCAGGGCCGAGTTCCAGCCCTGCGCATTGATCTTGAACGGCGCCGCGATCTCGTCGCGCACCCGCCAGGTTCCGGTCTGGCCGGGCTGGTAGCGGACGACGCCGTTTGAGAAGGCGTTGCGCGGCACGTCGCTGCCGGGCAACAGGAAGCGGAACAGCACCAGCTCGCAGAACAATGCGAAGACCAGGATGCTGCCGACCGAGACCGCGAGATTGATCAGGATCTCGCGGCCACGGGAACGCTTCTTCTCGCTCAATCGATGTCCTCGACTTCGACCTCGGTACCGTAGACCCGCTGGGCCAGCGAAGCCTCCATGAACGGGTCGAGATCGCCGTCGAGCACGTCGGACGGGGCCGTCGACGAGACGCCTGTGCGCAGGTCCTTCACCAGCTGGTAGGGCTGCAGCACATAGGAGCGGATCTGGTGGC
>JAEXUU010000170.1 GCA_023452965.1 Pseudomonadota bacterium
GGGCCAGGATCGTATAGCTGCCGGTGCCGATATCGGTGATGTCCGAGCGCACCTGGATGCGACGATCCGGCGTCACCGCCACCTCCACCTCCGTCGCGCCCTGGAAATGGGTGCGGATGGCGGAGGCGACGCCCATGCCGACGAACCAGTTTCCGTCCCGGCGGGCCCGTGGCTGGCGCAGGCGAGCGGACCAACCGAACCGTTCGGCTCCGGTGCGCAGGCACTGCGTCAGCGTTCGGCCTGTCAGCGGCGCGCCGCTCTCCGGATCGGTCGTGGTGTCGTTCAGCACGCGCAACGCGATCGGGTCCATGTCCAGGGCCTCGGCGAGCTCGTCCATCGCCGTCTCGACAGCCAGCAGCCCCGGCAACTCGCCGGGCGCGCGCACCGCCTCGCCATTGGGCAGGTCGAGATGGGTGACCAAGTGCCGGGTCATGCGATTTGGGCCGGCATAGAGCGAGCGCGTCACGATGCCCGTCTGCTCGATGAACGGATCCCGCTCGTTCGAGTAGAGCAGCACCTCATGACCAATCGCCGTCAGCCTGCCATCGGCGTCGGCACCAAGCCGCACCCGCTGCCGGTGCCAGGGGCGCATGCCGACGAGGCTGAACATCTGCTGGCGGGTGAGGCAGACCTTCACCGGCTGCCCCACCATCCTGGCGCCGATCGCCGCTCCCATCAGGTCGGCGTGCACGGCGAGCTTCGAGCCGAAGCCGCCGCCCACGAAGGGTGCGGAGATGACGACGTTCTCGGGCGCGAGGCCCAAGGCGGTCCTGAGCGATGCCTGGATGTAGCGCAGCGTCTGGTGGCTGGTCGTCAGATGCAGCGTCTCCCCCTCCCAATGGGCGAGGGTCGCATGCGGCTCCAGCGGCTGGGCGCAATGGGGGAGGGTCTCGTAGGTCTGGTAGACCCGAAAGGCGGCGGTCGCGAAGCCGGTCTCGAAGTCCCCGAGATTCGTCGATCCGGCGAAGCCGGCATTGGCAAGTTCCGGCTGGTGGACGGGATGGCCCTCGGCATAGACGAAGGTGCCCGGCTCCGTGGTGTAGGTCGCGACGACGGAGCGCGCGGCATCGCGCGCCTGCTCGTAGGTCTCGGCGATGACCAGGGCGATCGGCTGGCCGAAATGGTGGATGCGCCTGCCCATCAGGATCGGGCGCGCCCGCGTCGTGAACGCCCGGTTGCTCGTGTCCAGCACCGCCTGCTGGGGCGCGTTCCTATAGGTGACGATCAGCTTGACCCCGGGCATGGCCTCGCCGGCCGAGGTGTCGATGGTCTCGATCTCGCCCCGGCCGATCGTCGCCGTCGCGAAGAAACCGACCA
The DNA here is from genome assembly GCA_023452965.1 of Pseudomonadota bacterium. Next base: position 1,318 of record JAEXUU010000170.1, read on the forward strand.
GCGCCTTGCGTGCGCCGGTCTTCTCATAGGCATAGGTCGCGGAACCGGTCACCTTCTGCGGGCCGTCCCGCCTGTCGATGGGGCGGCCGACGATCCTGGTGGCGGTGTTCGGGCTGTCGAGGCGGGTCATCGGTTCTGCTCCAATGCATCGATCAGGGCCGCATGCAGGGCGCGCTGCGCGAGCTCGATCTTGTAGGCGTTGCGGTCGGTCGGACGGGCGCCTGCGAGCGCGACGGTGGCGGCGTCGCGGGCAATCTCCTCCGGCGTGCCGAAACCGCGGCGCTCGGCTGCCTCCACCCGCCACGGCTTCGCGGCGAGCCCGCCGAAAGCGAGACGCTCGATGGCCGCCCTGTCTCCGTCGATCCGTGCGATCAGGGCGACCGACACGGTGGCGAAGGCATAGCTCGCCCGCTCGCGGACCTTGCGATAGACATGCGTGCCGCCGAGCGGCGCGGGCAGCTCGACTGCGGTGATGAGCTCGCCGGGCTGCAAGGCGGTCTCGACCTCGGGGGTGGCGCCCGGCAGACGATGGAAGTCGGCGATCGGAATGCTGCGCTCGCCGGCGGGGCCGAGCACGCGAACGACCGCATCGAGGGCCCGCATCGCGACCGCCATGTCCGAAGGGTGGGTGGCAATGCAGGCGGCGCTCGTGCCGAGGATGGCGAGATTCGCCGAGGCGCCTTCCCGCGCATCGCAGCCCGAGCCGGGCTCCCGCTTGTTGCAGGCCATTGCGGTGCCGTAGAAATAGGGGCAGCGCGTTCGCTGCATCAGATTTCCGGCCGTCGTCGCGCGGTTGCGAAGCTGTCCGGAGGCTCCGGCGACGAGCGCGCGGGTCAGGACGCCATACTGACGCCGTATCGTGTCGTGCGCGGCGAGATCGGTGTTCCGCACCAGCGCGCCGAGACGCAGGCCGCCGGCCCCATCGGGTTCGACGGTGTCGAGCCCGATCCCGTTGACGTCGACGAGATGCGCCGGCGTTTCGATCTGCAGCTTCATCAGATCGAGGAGGTTGGTTCCGCCGGCGATGATCCGCGCCTGCGGCCGGGCGGCCAGCATGGCGACGGCCTCTCTCGCGGAGGTCGCGCGTTGATAGGCGAAGGGTCTCATCGGCGGCCCTCCTGGACGTCTGTGATCGCTGCAATGATGTTGGGGTAGGCGGCGCAGCGGCAGAGATTGCCGCTCATGCGCTCGCGGATTTCCTCGGGGCTCGCGGGCGAGGGCTGAGACACCCGGCTCGTGGCCGCGCTCGGGATGCCGGCTGCGATCTCGTCCAATGTCGCGACCGCCGAGAGGATCTGGCCCGGCGTGCAATATCCGCACTGATAGCCGTCGTGCGCGATGAAGGCCGCCTGCATCGGGTGCAGTTCCTCGACACGCCCGAGCCCCTCGATCGTGTCGATCTCGCTGCTCTCGTGCATGAGGGCGAGGCTGAGACAGGTGTTCATCCGCCGGCCGTCGACGATTGCCGTGCAGGCGCCGCACTGGCCATGGTCGCAGCCCTTCTTCGTACCGGTCAGGCCGAGATGCTCCCGCAGCGCGTCGAGCAATGTCGTGCGTGGGTCGACCGCAAGGCTGTGCGCCTGACCGTTGACCCTGAAGGCGACCTTCATCGTGATTTCGGACGTCGTCTGGGCCGAGGCGGGAATGTGGGCGAAGGCCATCCAGCTAACTTCTGCGCCTGCGGCTAGGCCAAGGCCGATGGCCTGGCCGAAGCGCCGGCGTGTCAGCTGCGGCGCTTGATCATCGCTCTTCATCTCTATCTCTCCTGTCGGTTATCCGTCGCTGCCCCGTCTTCCGGGTGGGATCTGGAAGCCGGGTGCCGGGGGCGTCTCGCCGCGCGGTCATTCGTCCAGCCCGCCGCTTTTGCGGCGGCGCATGCGCGGCAGGGCAGGGCGCTGCCTTGCGGCCGGTCCCGGAGAACGGGGGGCGGGCGGCGCTCTCAGCGCGTGGCGGGGACCGGCACGAGGCGATCGATTTCGGCGCGATCGACGGGATAGGAGGAGTTGTGCTCGCGCACGATCCGCCAGCCCTCGGCGCCGCAACGCCAGACGAGCGTCGAACGGTCGCGGATTCCCGAAATCCTGCCGTCGCCGGCCTCGAGGCGGGCGGCGAATTCGAGCGTCGAGCTCGCGAGCTCGCCACCGATGATCGCGTCCGGGCCATCGACCATGGCGTGGCGCACCTCGCGCTGGCTCACGAAGATCGGCGTCCACATCGCGCCATAGGCTTCGGCGCTTTTGGCCATCCGCCGCTCGGGGGCGAGATCGTCGTAGAGCAGGACGTCCGTGGATGACCAGTCATAGTACTTGCCGAGCTTCGTCTTGAAGTCGAACGGCGCGTCGCCAGTGCGCTTCTCCCAGCCGGTCATGATCCATTCGCGATGCAGTTCCGCGGGCGAGGTCGTGCCGGTCCTGGCGCAGTCCCGCGCATCGGCAGCCGTGGTGATGAGGAGGCCGACGAGGCCCCCGAAAAGCGTCCTGGCTTTGCTCATGCTGAGCCCCTGCTCGGTTGGATCGGGCTTGCCGGTTGCAGACCTCTTGCGGTCGCTCTGGCAGTCCGGGGAAGCTAAGCGGAGGCCGAGTGCCGGATAAGCTGATCAGAGCTTTCTGGACTGGTTAGTAGAACTTAACAAAGCCGCGCGGGCAGGATCTGGCAGCGCGGAAGCTGCTGTCCGGCCCGCGGGGTGTCGGGCATGCCCAGAACATGGCCAAGCCGAAACTCCCGCGGAGGGCGACAAGCCATGGTGTTTGATCGATCGCCGAAATTTTGGCACGGCTGGGCGCACTCAAGATCCAAACGGCCACAGCTAGGCAATGCGGAAGGACGCTGAGTCGGTAGCCGCTGCGCTATCCAAGGCTAGTCTGAGCAGACCACAGATGCTGCCGACCTGCGGCAGGCCCGACCCACGGCCTGCACCTGCGCCTAGACTGTCGCTAGCCGCCGGGCTCCGGCCTTTGCCGTGCAGGTTTTGGCTAACTGTGCTCGGCCGAGGCCGACGGGATTAGACACCTTATCGACGCGATCGCAGCCAGTCCCTCAGGGCTGCGTTGACCGCCTCGGGGTTCTCGATCGGGGTCATGTGGCCGCTGCCGGGTATGGTGACGAGCTGCGCCTGCGGCACGAGGCGCGCCATCGCCTGATGCTCTGCGAGCGGCGTTAGCCGGTCCTCCTCGCCGCAGAGGATCAGCACCGGGCAGGTCAGGCCGGCCAGAACCCCAGCGCCATCCTTTCGCAGGATGTTGTTCTGGCGCAGGAAGATCTCGGAGCCGAGGCGCTGCGTCATGGCCCGGATGCGCCCGACGATGTGCTCGTCCTGAAGATGCCCCGGACTGAGATAGGTCCTGAGAAGCCGGTCGCCGAAACCATGGAAGGTACCGGGCGCGCGGGCCGCCCTGTCGCGGATCTGCCGGGCGGCCGCCCGTTCGGGATCGTCGGGCTGGATCGAGGGATCCAGCAATGCCAGCCGCTCGATGCGCTCCGCCGCGATGCGCGCCATCTCGACGGCGACGTAGCCGCCCAACGAGAAGCCGGCGAGCGCGAAGCGCGGCGGCGCCTGCGCCAGCACGCTCCGCGCCAGCGCCTCAAGGCTCTCGCCTTGCGTGATATCGGCAATCCGGCAATCGGCGATATCCGCCAGCGCCGCGATCTGGTCACGCCACAGCTCGGCGTCGTTAAGGAGACCGGGGATGAGAATGAGCGGAGGCAGAGCCATTCGAAACCGTCCTCGGGCCGAGATTTTCACATAAGCCGCAGGGCGGCGGCCACCGGCTTCAGGCGCCGCTCTCTCCCGCGCGTGTCAGAATGGAGCGAGCGCGAAGGCGCACAGGCTCGTCGACCATCGCGCCATCGACCGCGGCCGCGCCATCGCCGCTCGCCAGCACCTTGCGGGCCCAGGCAATCTCGGTGGGGTCGGGGGCAAAGCCCGTCCGGATGGCCTCGATCTGCCGGGGATGGATGCAGAGCTTGCCACCGAAGCCGAGTTCGCGGGCATGGCGCGCATCCCCTGCAATCATGGCGGCATCGTCGATCACGGTGGTCACGCCGTCGATCGGCGGCAGGAGGGATGCAAGCCGCGAGGCCAGGACCAGCTCGCTGCGCGCCGCCAGCAGAGCCTCGCGGCTATGGGCGCAGCCGAGATCGGCGCAGAAGTCTATGCTGCCGAAGGCGAGGCGCGCGACATTGCCGGTCGTCGCGATAAGACGGGCATCGGCGAGGCCACGCGCGCTCTCGATCAGCGCGATCACCGGCATCGGCAGGCGCGCGCACAGGTTCGCGAAGGCCTCGCCGGCTTCGGCCTTCGGAACCATCACCGCAGCGAGCTTCAGGCTCGACAGAACCGCGATATCGGCGTCATGCCAGGGCGTGCCGAGCCCGTTGATCCGCAGGATGATCGGCAGATCGGTGAAGTCGTCCCGCAATGCTGCCCGCGCCGCCGCCTTGTCATCGCGAGCGACGGCGTCCTCGAGATCGAGGATGACGGCGTCGCAACCGGCCGAGGCGGCCTTGCCGAAGCGTTCGGGCCGGTTGCCCGGCACGAAGAGCGGAACCAGGCAATCCAGCGCCGCGCTCATGCCCGGTACGCCTTCGCCGACATGCAGGCCGGGCCGCCCTCGCGTGCCGTCCAGAGCTCGAGCCCGCCCTCCGCCTCGCGGGCATGGAGCGCGAAGTCGTCATGCTCGAAGAGCGGGGAAAGCCCGCGGAAGCTGAAGCGCTTCGGCGGGGCGCCGAGAAGTTCGGCGGCATAATTGCAGAGCCAGGCCGCCTGCAGCGGGCCGTGGACGACGAGGCCGGGATAGGCCTCGACCTCCTGCGCATAGCTGCGGTCGTAGTGGATGCGATGGGCGTTGAAGGTCAGCGCGGAATAGCGAAACAAGAGCGCCGCCCCGCACTGTCTCGAACGACGATGCGTGCCCGGGTCGCGCGGCGTTGGCGCCTCGGCTTGTGCGCCCGGGACCGCGGCTTCGCGATAGACGATCTCCTGCCGCTCCTCCAGGACGAGGCTGCCATTCGCCTCGAGCCGGTGTTCGACCGTGACGAAGCAGAGCGGCCCGCTGCGACCGTGCTTGAGCGTGACATCCGCGATCCGCGAGACGCGCCTGACGCGGTCGCCAACCCTCAGATCTCCGTGGAAGGTCACAGCACCGCCCGCCCACATCCGCCGCGGCAGCGGTACCGGCGGCAGGAACCCGCCGCGGCTCGGATGACCATCGGCCCCGAGTATGGCCGTCGGCGCAGCCGGTTGCGCGAGGCAGAAATGGATCAGCTGCGGCAGGATCTCGCTCTGCCGGGGCGGCTCGCCGGGAAAATCCATCGTCGCATGGTACTTGCGTGCGAGGTCCTCGCCGACGAGGTCGACGGCGACATCCTCGCGGCCGATCCAGCCGCGCAGATGGTCGATATCGAGGGCAGGAATCTCGTCACTCATGAGGCAGGCCTTCGCTGCTGGTCCGGGCAGTCGTGGAATGGGGGGCGAGCTGAAGGCGCGCATGCGCGAAGCGACGGCGGCAGCGCTCATCGGCACCGCCGCCTGGCCTCGTCGATCAGGGCTTCGG
>JAEXUU010000232.1 GCA_023452965.1 Pseudomonadota bacterium
GATAGAGGATGTGCGGCTCGACGCCGGGCACCGAAGTGGGAACGGCGAAACCGAAATAAGGATCCCGGCGGAAATCGGCGCGGTTGAGCGAGCCGTCGAGCGCCGCCGTCAGCAGGCGCCGCGTGACGCGGATCGGCATGCGCCGGCCGACGCCATAGCCGCCGCCGGTCCAGCCGGTGTTCACCAGCCAGCAATCGACATGGTGCTTGGCGATGAAGTCGCGCAGCAGGTTGGCGTATTCCGACGGGTGGCGCGGCAGGAAGGGCGAGCCGAAGCAGGTCGAGAATTCCGGCTGGACGCCGACCAGGCCGCGCTCGGTGCCGGCGACCTTGGCAGTGTAGCCGGAGAGGAAGTGGTACATCGCCTCGGCTGGGGTCAGCTTGGCGATCGGCGGCATCACGCCGAAGGCGTCGGCGGTCAGCATCACGATGTTCTTCGGCGTGCCGGCGCGGCCGGTGCGCGAAGCGTTCGGGATGAAATCGAGCGGATAGGCCGAGCGGGTGTTCTCAGTCTTGGTCTGATCGTCGAAATCGACCTCGCGCGAGATCGGATCCATGACGATGTTCTCGAGCACCGTGCCGAAGCGCTGCGAGGCCGCGTAGATCTGCGGCTCGGCCTCGGCCGAGAGCTTGATCGTCTTGGCGTAGCAGCCACCCTCGAAATTAAAGATGCCATCCTTCGACCAGCCATGTTCGTCATCGCCGATCAGGGTGCGGTCGGGATCGGCCGAGAGCGTGGTCTTGCCGGTGCCGGACAGGCCGAAGAAGACGGCCGGATCGTCCTTGGAGCCGACATTGGCGGAGCAGTGCATCGGCACCACGCCCTTGGTCGGCAGGGTGTAGTTCAGATAGGTGAAGACCGACTTCTTCATCTCGCCGGCATAGGCGGAGCCACCGATCAGCACGATCTTGCGGGTGAAGTCGATGGCGATCACCGTCTCGCTGCGGCAGCCATGGCGCTTCGGGTCGGCGCGGAAACTCGGCAGGTCGACGATCGTCAGCTCGGGTACGTAGGAGGCGATCTCGGCCGCCTCGGGGCGGATCAGGAGATTGCGGATGAAGAGCGAGTGCCAGGCGAGCTCGGTGAAGACGCGCGCCTTGACCCGATGGGCCGGATCGGCGCCGCCATAGAGGTCCTGCGCGAAGAGCTCGCGGCCCTCGGCATGCTTCAGGAAGTCGCCGAGCAGGACATCGAACTGCTCGGACGAGATCGCGCCATTGTTCTCCCACCAGACGGTGTTCTCGGTGGTCGCGTCCTTGACGACGAACTTGTCCTTGGGCGAGCGGCCGGTATGGGTGCCGGTATCGGCGCAGAGCGCGCCGCCGCGGGCGATCTGCGACTCGCCGCGCTTCAGCGACTCCTCATAGAGCCGCGCCGCCTCGAGATTCCAGTAGACCGCCTTGAGTCGCTGCAGCCCGAATTTGTCGGCGCCGTAAGCGGCGTTGACGTGACCGATGGTCTCCACTGGCAATTCCTCCTGCCATGTAGCCGCCTGCTTTGGACGCCGGCGCTTGGGGATGTAGCGGGGTCAGACCATGCCGACCCGCGCCGAAGGGCGATGAATGCGACGGCTCTTTAGGCGCATGATGAGGCCGGCTCAAGTCACCTGGAAAGCGCGCAATAGGGGGATCTCCAACTAAATCGTTTAAAAAATTCAGGCGTGATGAATGGTCGCGGTCATGCTGCGGCGCGCGCTTTCCCCGCCAGCGCGACCAATGTCTTGCGCAGCGCGTCGGGGCTGGTCACCGGCTCGTCGAAGTTCAGACGCAGCGCCTGATCGCCGAGGGCGAGATCGCAACCGTCCGGGTCGAGGCCGCTGATCCGCCAGGCGCCGTCCTTGGCGCCGAGCAGGGCCGTCGCATAGAGGCCGATTGCATCGGCATGGTCGGAGTTCATGTGCTCGACCGCGCCTTCCTCCGCCTGGATCAGTGCCGCCGCCTGCGCGCAATCGCTCATGATGTCGGACGCCTCGAGCTCATAGGCCTTGCCGAAGCCGCCATTCAGGCTGGCGCGCTCGAGCTTGAGGGCGAAGAAGGAGAAATCAGGGAAATCCGCGTAGAGCGAGGCTTTCGGCTGCCTTGCGAGGAAGCGCCGGCGGATGCGCCGCCCGTCCTCGCTGTCGCGCTCGATCTTTTCGGCGCGCGCCAGCAGCGTAATGCGCGGATGGGCGAGCGGGTCACCCTTGCCGCCCGGCGCGATCAGCAGGGAGGCGCGCGGATCGGCCTCGAGGTTGCCGGTATGGCCCGAGAGCGCGGAGATCAGGATCAGCGGCGTGCCGTCGACGTCCGTGGCGAGGCTGGTCAGGCTGGCGAAGGGGTGCCCGTCGGGGGTCAGCGTCGCCAGGGCGGCCGAGCGCGCACTGCGCAGGAGGGTCTTCGCCAGGCCGCGCGCAGTCGCGTCGGTCGGGCGGATCGGATCGATCGCCATGGCACTTTTCCGTTGTTGCCGGGTTTTTCGATGAAGACGTAGCGAAACCGCCTTGGCTTGGCTAGATTGCAGCCATGCTTTGGCCGTTCTCGCGCGAGAGTGGACCCTGTTGATTGCAACGCCAAGAAACAAAGAGCCGGAACAGCTTATGCCAACCATTGCGCTGGTCGACGACGCCCGCAACATCCTGACCTCGGTTTCGATCGCATTGGAGGCCGAGGGCTATCGCATCCAGACCTACACGGACGGCGCTTCTGCCCTGGACGGTTTGAAGCAGAATCCGCCCGACCTCGCCATCTTCGACATCAAGATGCCGCGCATGGACGGGATGGAGCTGCTGCGCCGCCTGCGCCAGAAATCCGACCTGCCGGTGATCTTCCTGACCTCGAAGGACGAGGAGATCGACGAGCTCTTCGGCCTGAAGATGGGCGCCGACGACTTCATTCGCAAACCCTTCTCGCAGCGCCTGCTGGTCGAGCGCGTCAAGGCCGTCCTGCGCCGCTCCGCGCCGAAGGACCCCGCTGCCGCGCCCAAGGAAACCGACGCCAAGGCGCTGGACCACGGCCTGCTGCGCATGGACCCGGAGCGCCACACCTGCACCTGGAAGAACGAGCCGGTGACCCTCACCGTCACCGAATTCCTGATCCTGCAGGCGCTCGCTACCCGCCCCGGCGTGGTCAAGAGCCGCAACGCGCTGATGGACGCCGCCTATGACGATCAGGTCTACGT
>JAEXUU010000272.1 GCA_023452965.1 Pseudomonadota bacterium
GCGCCAGCCCGGCGACGAAGCCGAGCTGCGGCGCCAGAACCGGCTCACAGGGAGCGACCAGGAGCAGGCTGGCGTAGAGATTGCCGGGGGGCGAGCCCCATTGCCGGCCATGCCGGCCGCGGCCGGCGTTCTGGCTGCGTGCCCCGATCCAGAGCTTGCCTGGATCGCCCTGGCCGAGCGCGAGGCGGGCCTCCTCCATGGTGGCGGCGACCTCGTCGCGCACGATCAGGCGATAGCCGGCGCTCCGCGCCGCCTCGCCGAGCACGCTCAGAACAGCGACTTGGCTGCCACAGCCGCCGAGTTGAACAGCGGCGCCGGCATCAGCGAGAGCGCCAGCACGAACAGGGCCGAGATCAGCAGCACGCCGCGCACGCTCGCATCGCCCTTGTCGAAGGCTGGCTTGGCGTCGTCAAAATACATGACCTTGACGAGGCGCAGATAGTAGTAGGCGCCAACCACGCTGGTCACGACGCCGATCACGGCGAGGGTGTAGAGCTTGGCGTCGATCGCGGCGAGGAAGACGTAGAACTTCGCCCAGAAGCCGGCCAGCGGCGGGATGCCGGCGAGCGAGAACATCATCATCGAGAAGGCGAAGGCCATCCACGGGTTGGTCCGCGACAGGCCGGCGAGCTCGTCGATGTTCTCCACCGGCTTGCCGTCGCGGCGCATCATCAGGATGCAGGCGAAGGCGCCGAGCGTCGTGGCGAGGTAGATCGCCATATAGGTCATCACGCCCTGGACGCCGGCCGCCGTGCCGGCCGCGAGGCCGACCAGCGCGTAGCCCATGTTCGCGATCGAGGAATAGGCCATCAGGCGCTTGATGTTGCGCTGGCCGATCGCGGCGAAGGCGCCGAGCGCCATCGAGGCGATCGAGATGAAGATGATGATCTGCTGCCAGTCGTGCAGCGCGCCCGGGAAGGCGCCGACGAAGATGCGGATCGTCATCGCCATCGCGGCGATCTTGGGCGCCGAGGCGAAGAAAGCGGCGACCGGGGTCGGCGCGCCCTCGTAGACGTCGGGCGTCCACATGTGGAACGGCACCGCCGAGATCTTGAAGGCGACGCCGGCGGCGATGAAGACGAGGCCGAAGATCAGCCCGAGGCCGGGATGGCCGCCCTGCACCGCTGCGGCGATGCCGGCATAGCTCACCGTCCCGGTGAAGCCGTAGACCAGCGAGGCGCCGTAGAGCAGCATGCCGGAGGATAGAGCGCCGAGCACGAAGTACTTCAGGCCGGCCTCGGTCGACTTCTCGTTCTCGCGGTTGAAGGCGGCGACGACATAGAGCGCGAGCGACTGCAGCTCGAGGCCGACATAAAGGCCGATCAGGTCGCTGGCCGAGATCATCATCATCATGCCGATGGTGGCCAGCACGATCAGGATCGGGAACTCGAAGCGCATCGCGCCGTCGCGGCGCAGGAAGTCGGCCGAGAGCAGCACGGCGGCACCGGCGCCGATCAGCGTCAGCACCTTCATGAAGCGGGCGAAGCCGTCGGCGACGAAGGCGCCGTTGAAGGTCACGGCCTTGCCCTCGCCGCGCAGGACCAGGACCAGCACGAACGCGAGCAGCGCGAGCGTCGCGATTTCGAGCGTGCGCGTCGAGCGCTCGCCCTGGATGGCGCCGTAGAGCACCATGGCGATCGCGCCGATCGCGAGCACGATTTCCGGCAGCGCAGGGCCGAGAGCGGGCAAGGTCATCTCGATCAGCCTTATTGTACGACCAGCATGGCCGTCTTGGCGGCGGCGATGGCGGCTTGATAGTTCTTGATCAGGGCTTCGGTCGGCGCGGCGAAGGCGTCGAGGATCACGCCGGGCGCGATGCCGTACCAGATCGTCAGCAGGACGAGCGGCACGAAGATCGCGATCTCGCGGCCGTTCAGGTCGGTGATGTCCTTCAGCTCGGGCTTCACCAGCTCGCCGAAAACGACCCGGCGATAGAGCCAGAGGGCATAGGCGGCCGAGAGGATCACGCCCGAGGTCGCGATCAGCGCCACCCACGGATTGGCCTTGAAGGCACCCATCAGTGTCAGGAACTCACCGACGAAGCCGGCCGTGCCGGGCAGGCCGACATTGGCCATGGTGAAGATCATGAACACCACCGCATAAAGCGGCATGCGGTTCACCAGCCCGCCATAGGCGGCGATCTCGCGGGTGTGCATGCGGTCGTAGATCACGCCGACGCAGAGGAAGAGCGCGCCCGAGACCAGCCCGTGGCTGACCATCTGGAACATCGCGCCCTGGATGCCCTGCGGCGTCAGGGTGAACAGTCCCATCGTCACGAAGCCCATATGGGCGACCGACGAGTAGGCGATCAGCTTCTTGATGTCCTCCTGCATCAGCGCCACCAGCGAGGTGTAGACGATGGCGATGACGGAGAGCGCGAAGACCAGCGGCGCGAACATCGCCGAGGCATCCGGGAACATCGGGATCGAGAAGCGGATGAAGCCGTAACCGCCCATCTTCAGCAGGATCGCCGCCAGGATGACCGAGCCGGCCGTCGGCGCCTCGACGTGCGCGTCGGGCAGCCAGGTGTGGACCGGCCACATCGGCATCTTCACCGCGAAGGAGGCGAAGAAGGCGAGCCAGAGCCAGGGCTGCATCGAGACCGGGAAATGGTGCTTCAGCAGGGTCGGAATGTCGGTGGGGCCGGCGTTCCAGTACATCGCCATCAGCGCCAGCAGCATCAGCACCGAGCCGAGCAGCGTGTAGAGGAAGAACTTGTAGGAGGCGTAGACCCGGCGCTTGCCACCCCAGATGCCGATGATCAGGAACATCGGGATCAGGCCTGCCTCGAAGAACAGGTAGAACAGCACGAGGGCGAGCGCCGCGAAGACGCCGATCATCAGCGCTTCCAGCACCAGGAACGCGATCATGTATTCGCGCACGCGCTTCT
>JAEXUU010000278.1 GCA_023452965.1 Pseudomonadota bacterium
GACATGGCCGGCGATCACGTCGTTGATCGCCGGGGCCGAGCCGCGATACGGCACATGGGTCGCCTTGATGCCGGTTTTCTCTTTCAGCAGCTCGAAGGCGAGCTGCTGCGGCGTGCCGACGCCGGCCGAAGCATAGGTGACCTTCTCGGGATTGGCCTTGGCATCGGCGAGCAGCGCCGCCAGGTCCTTGGCCGGGTTCTTCGGATTGATCACCAGCAGCAGCGAGACCGAGGTCAGCCGCATCACCGGGGCGAAGTCGGTAAGCGGGTTGTAGGGCAGCTTGTCCTGCAAGGCCGGGGTGATCGCATGGGTCGCGATGTCGCCGATCAGCAGGGTATGGCCGTCGGGTTCCGAGCGGGCCGCATCGGTGGCGCCGATGGCGCCGGCGGCGCCGGGCTTGTTGTCGATGACGATCGGCTGGCCGAGCGCCTCGCTCAGCTTCGGCCCGATCAGCCGCCCGAGCAGGTCGACATTGCCGCCGGCCGGGTAGGGCACGACGATCCGCATCGTCTTGCTCGGCCAGACCGTCTGAGCCGTGGCGGAAGCCGAGAACAGCGCCGGCGCGACCGCGAGCGCCGCCGTCCAGCTCGCAAGGCGGAGAAACCCTTCCTTCTGCTTCATGCCCATCATCCCCGAGACTCCCAACCGCACCACGCCAAGCGGCGGCTCTGCCGGCCGCGCGCATATGAATTCAAGACTGAGCCAATAATCGGCGATCAAGAAATTAGTTTTGCTTATTAGTTTTATGGCTAGGGTCGCGGCATGGACCAGAGACTGCTCAGCTTTTTCGTCACCCTCGCCGAGGAGCTGCATTTCGTCCGGGCGGCGGCGCGCCTCGGCGTGACCCAGCCCGCGCTGAGCCAGCAGATCGCCAAGCTCGAAGAGACGCTTGAGGTGAAGCTGTTCGAGCGCACCAAGCGCCGCGTCGCACTGACCGATGCCGGCCGAAACTTCCAGAGCGACGCGCTGGCGATCCTGCGCCAACTCGATCTGGCGGTGGCGGGCGCGCGCCGCGCGGCCCAGGGGCAGATCGGCCGGCTGACCATCGGCTTCGTCGAGGCCTGTCCCTTCAACATCCTGCCGGTGCTGGTCTCCAGGCTCAGCCGGGAATTGCCGGAAGTCTCGCTGGTCCTGCAGGAGATGGTCACCAAGGAGCAGATCGAGGCCTTGCGTTCCGGCCGGATCGATGTCGGCCTGCTGCGGCCGATGTTCAGCGAGCCGGGGCTCGGCGCGCTGCCTCTATTTCGCGAAAACTATGTGGTGGCGCTGCCGGCCGGCCACCGGCTGACGCAGCTCGAGGCGGTGCCGTTGACCGCGCTGCGCGAGGAGCGCTTCATCATGACCCCGCCCGGCAAGCGCCGCTATGTCGAGGGCCGCTTCCGTGCCGCCTTCCGCCGCGCCGGCTTCGAGCCCCAGGTGGCGCAGGAGGTCCACCAGATTCATACCATGATCGGCCTGGTCGCCGGCGGCATCGGCGTCGCGCTGGTGCCGCAATCGGTGTCGCGGCTCAATCTTGAGAACGTGGTCTACCGGTCCCTGAAGGGTCTGGATTCGACGGTCTCGGAACTCGTCGCCGCCTGGCCACTTGATCGCGAGACACCGGTGCTTCGGCGCTTCGTCGCGGTGGCACGCGCGGTCGCCGCCGGCGAGGGGTAGCCTGCTCCGGCACCTCGCGCGTGGGGCAACCCTGATGGGCCTATGACCACGGACCGCATGCCGCTAAGTTCGGCGAGGCCCCGCCGGGGCCGGGCCGAAGGCTGGGTCGTCATCGACATCGAGGCCGACTGGAAGGCTGTGTGTCCACCGGAGCGATGACGATGCTGAAAGACGACCTGATCAAGCGTTTTCGGATCACGGACGGGAAGGGCTTCAAGCTCGCCGACATCGACCCCAACGACACTGCGGGCCTCGATATCGACAAGGACGATGCGAAGGAACTGCTCGCGAGCGGGACCAAGCGCCTCCACGCCTTGCAGGAGCGCCTCTATGCCGAGGGGCGCTGGTCCGTGCTCATCGTGCTGCAGGCCATGGATGCCGCCGGGAAGGACGGCATGATCGAGCATGTGATGTCCGGCATCAATCCGCAGGGCTGCGAGGTAACCTCGTTCAAGGCGCCGAGCACGGTCGAATTGCGCCATGATTTCCTCTGGCGCACGACCTGTGCCCTGCCGCAGCGCGGTCATATCGGCATCTTCAACCGCTCCTATTACGAGGAGGTGCTGGTCGCCCGCGTCCATCCGGCGATCCTGGCGAAGCAGAACCTGCCGCCAGCGCTGGTCAAGGACGACATCTGGGAGGAACGCTTCGACAGCATCCGCGATTTCGAGCGCCATCTCGCGCGCAACGGCACGGTTGTCCTGAAGTTCTTCCTGCACGTCTCGAAAGGCGAGCAGCGCCGCCGCCTGCTCGAGCGCATCGACGAGCCCGACAAGAACTGGAAGTTCGATGCGGGCGACCTCGCCGAGCGCAAGCGCTGGCCGGACTATATGAACGCCTATGAGGAGGCGATCGCGGGGACCGCCGCCAAGCACGCCCCCTGGTATGTCGTGCCGGCGGACAACAAATGGTTCAGCCGCCTGGTCGTGGCGGCCGCTGTCGCCGACAAGCTCGAGGAACTCGACCCGCAATTCCCGAAGCTCGACGCCGAGGCCCGCGAAGCCATGAAGCGCGCCCGCGTGGAGCTGGCCAGCGAAGGCAATGGCTCCGGCGGCGGAAAGCACAAGAGCTGAAGGCGGCCGCCAGCGATCGCCCTGGTCTGAGGCAGCCGCGCAGGCTGCCGGCCCGAGCGGCCGGTCGAGCGCCGATCTAGTAGCGGTTCCTGCGGGTCGCGTCGTCGATCGCGCTCAGTCCGGCAAGAGCCTTGGGAGACCTGTCGATCTTGTAAAGCGCGCTGAAGACCTTGCGCGCATCCCAGTAACGGCCTGAGTTGAAATAGGACCAGCCGCGCATCAGCATGAGATCGGTGGTCTCCGGCGCATATTTCGCGCGCTCGCCCAGCGTGATCAGCGCCGCATTGTAGTTCTTCGCGTCGTACTGCGCATAGAAGCGTTCGGCGAGGAGCAGGGCCTGGAGCTCGCGCCGCCGGGCAGGCGGCAGGGCGGCGGAGGCCGCAGCCGCGCTCGCCTCGGTGGTCAGTCCCTGCTGGATGGCGGCATAGGCCTTGCCCGCTGCTGCGTCGGCGGCGACCTGGCCGGTGCTGGTCCGCATCGCCGCCTCGAAGGCCTGCATGGCGGAAGCCGGGCGCTTGAGATTGAGCAGGCACCAGCCGCGCGCAAGCGCCGCTGCACCCGAATTGCCACTGCCGCAGCTGCCCGGGCTGGTTGCGCGCGCCGCCTCGCGGATGGCGGGCGGGCGCTCGACGGGGATATAGTCTTCGACAGGCTCGCTTCTGGTGACACGGCGTTCTGTCGGCACGGATGCCCGCGGCGGAGCGGGAGAAATCCGTTCCGCTGGAGCACGTTCCACCAGTTCGTGTTCGGGCGTCGTCGGCATGGTCCGCACCTCGCGCGGCGGTGCCGGCTTGCGGGAGCGCAGGGCACGCCGGCGCGGATCGAGAATATCGGCGATCCGCTGCGAGCGTCCGCGCCATTCGGCGACGATCGCCTGGAGGCCGGCTGTGTCGCGCAGCCGCTGGCGTGACAGCGCAAGGCCGAAGGCCGCCGGCTCATGCGCCTTGTCCCAGGCCAGGGCGGTCTCGAACCAGGTCTCGGCCGGCACGATCTGGCCGGAATTATAGGCATACCAGCCGAGCGCCGCGGCTCCGAGCGCATAGCGGTCGCCGCTGACCGTCTTGACGATGCGGGCTAGCACGGCCGGTTCCAGGCGCGGCGGCGGCTCCTGCGTCAGCAGCGCCGTCAGGGCGTCGAGATAGGCCTTGCGGTTGGGTTGGCCTGCCTCCAGCCATTGCGAGCCGAGCGCCTCGGCTTCCTGGTACTTTCCGCTGGCCGCGAAGGCGAGTACCGCGCCCTCCGCCGCCTTGGCTCCGCCATTGCGGGCGAGCGCCATCCGGAACCAGTCCGACGCCTTGGCCGGTTCGCCATGGTGCAGGGCGTAGAAGCCGAGCAGGATCGGGTCGCCCGGCGTCGTGTCGGCATTGGCGAGCGTCTCGAGCCGGCGCAGATCGTCGGCGCTCACCACCAGCTTCGGGTCTTCGGACGCCCGGCCGATGCGGCGGCGGGCGAGTTCGTCGCGGATGCTCGTGAATTCGTTCTGCTTCTCCAGCGCCAGCAGGGCACTGATCTGCTCGTCCGGCAGGGTTCCCAGCGCCTTCTGCATCGTGCCGAGCCGTTCATCGGCCTTGTCGCAATTGGCGAGGACATAGGAATAGGCGTCGCGCGCCCGGTCCATGCGCTCGGTCCGGACGAAGGCCTCGGCGACACGCCAGAGCGCGTCGACATTGGCGCAGGTGAGCAGGGCAGGCGTCTCGGTGCCGATCCTGATCACCTGTTCCCATTGCCGGGCATTGGAGGCGTTGACGAGGCGAATCCCGGCCTCGGCCTGGTCGAGCTGCTGGACGAGGTCGGCCGGTGCGCTCCAGCCCGTCTCTTTGGTGGCGCGCTGCGCGATCGCGGCCCGGACCTCGCTGAGCTTGCCCTCGGCGAAGAGCTTCCACATCCGCTCGAGCTCGGGATCGCCGGCCGGGATCGGCGTGTTGAGGTCGGTCGGCGGCCGCCATTGCGGGTAGAGCGCGCGCAGGCGGGCGAGCTCCGCTTCGAACCGCCGCGTATCGCCCTGGCTGGCGAAATAGCGCAGTGCGCTCTCGTCCACCGGCGCCTGAGGCTGGCCCTGGCGCGCCCCGGGGGGCTGGTTCCCCGGCTGCTGCGCCTGGGCGAATTCCGACTTCGCCTCGCCGGTCTCCGCGTGCGGCTGCTCCAGCGCCAGGGCGCCGGGCGTACCGGGCTGGCTCACCGCCGGCAGCTCGACGCCCTGTCCGTAGCGGCCGAGGCCGTAGAACAGCGCTCCCGATGCCACCGCCGCGAGCAGGATTGCCTTCACATGCATCGGGCGTACCTCTCGCTCAGCATCGCCAGGGTCAGCAGATGCAGGGTGGAGGGGTAATAGGCCGTCGGCTGGAACGATTTCAGATCCTGCGGAATCGCGGTCCCATCCAGGGCACAGGCCATGGCTGCGACGAGGATGCGGTAGCCCGGATCCGAGAGCTCCTCGACGACCTTCCTGGTCCGGACATCGACGATCGCAGGGCCGTTGGCCCAGACCTCGCGGAAGGGCGCAAGGCGTGCCGGTTCGGCGAGGCCTGCCCGCATGAGGTAGAGCGGGACGCGCATCGCATTGTAGCCGAACTGCGCCGGGAAGCCGTCTGCCGGCCGCGGCTCGGTCTTGACCGACATCCATTCGGGGGCGGGCATGTTCGCCTTGGCGAGCGTGTCGAGCAGCTTGAGCCCCGTCGCCTGGACCTTGAGCCAGCTATTGTCGCCGGTCAGCCGCGCCATCACCGGCAGGGCCTCGAAGACCCAGTATGACGGGTTGATCACCGGGCCGTCGGCGCGGTCCTTTTCGGAGAAGCCGCTCGCGGCCGGCATCAGCCAGGTCTCGCTGCCGCGCACGAGGAAGGTCGTCTTCGCGATGTTCCGCGCCAGCTGACGCGCGGCGTTGGTGTAGCCCGGCATCGCCCAGGCTGCGCCGGCGCAGTTCAGCGCATAGGCGATCAGCAGGTCGCCATCGGTCGCGTTGTTGACGTCGGTGACGCGCGGGGTCGCGTTCGGGTCCCAGCGCCAGGCGGCGAGCCCGTCGTCGCGGATCAGCAG
>JAEXUU010000309.1 GCA_023452965.1 Pseudomonadota bacterium
GGCTTTTTGCCGTCTGACGCCGGGGCATGAAGTTGACCTTCGGCTCGTTCCCATTCGACAATCTTCGTCGTGCGGAAATGCGCATAGCGCATCGCGTATCGCTGTTGCTTACTCATGAGTAAGGTCATGAACAGCGAGTACGATCGCTGGAGACACCGCGACGATCAATGATCGCGGGCTCGACGGGAGGATGCGATGAACGAAGCCGGGGCTCCTGTGCTCCTGGCGGTCGAGGGGGCCGTTGCGGTCATCACCCTCAATCGCCCGCAAGTGCTCAACGCGATCGACGCGGCGACCGCGCGCGCCTTTGGCGAGGCCGTGGCTGATATCGCCGGCAATCCCGCCGTGCGCTGCGTGTTGTTGCGCGGCGAGGGCCGGGCCTTCTGCGCCGGCGGCGATGTTTCCCGTTTCGTCGATGGCGACCCGCTCGGTGCGGTCGAGGCGATCATCGATCCGCTCCATGCCGCGTTGAAGCAGCTCGATTCCCTTTCCGTGCCGACGGTGGCCGCCGTGCAAGGTGCCGCCGCTGGCGCCGGCTTCAGCCTCGCCCTGGCCTGCGATCTCGCGCTCGCCGCCGACGATGCTGTGTTCACCCTGGCCTATGCCCGCATCGGGGCGAGCCCGGACGGCTCGGCGACCTACCGGCTGCCGCGGCTGGTCGGGCCGCGCAAGGCACTCGAACTCGCCATGCTGGCAGAGCCTGTCAGGGCACCCGAGGCGCTCGCGCTCGGTCTGGTCAATCGCGTCGTGCCCGCTGCCGCGCTGCAGGACGAGGCGCTGGCGCTGGCGAAGCGGCTCGCCGCCGGTCCGACCGGAGCCTATGGCCGGATCAAGGACCTGATCGGCCATTCGCTCGACAACGCGCTCCCCTCGCAGCTCGATCGCGAGCGCGAAGCCTTCCTCACCGGCGTCGCCACGGCTGACTTCAAGGAGGGCGCGAGCGCGTTCCTGGCGAAGCGGCCGGCGCGGTTCGAGGGGCGCTGAGATGGCGGCAGCGATGCCCGCCGGTGTGCCCGCCCGGCCGATCCTGGAGGTCGCGGGCGTCTCGCTCGCCTTCGGCGGCGTGCGCGCTTTGACCGACGTCTCCTTCCAGGTGCCGGAAGGCTCGATCACCGCGGTGATCGGGCCCAATGGCGCCGGCAAGACCTCGCTGTTCAACACGATCTCCGGCTTCTACCGGCCGCAAGCCGGGCAGATCAGCTTTGCCGGCGAGAGCCTGACCGGCGTACGTGCGCCGGAACGGGCGGCGCGGGGCCTCGCCCGCACTTTCCAGAACATCGCCCTGTTCCGCGGCATGACCGTACTCGACAACATCAAGCTCGGCCGGCACGCGCATCTGCGCACCGGCGTGCTCGACGCGCTGTTCTATTGGGGCCGGGCGCAGAAGGAGGAGCTGGAGCTGCGGGCTGAGATCGAGGAGCGGATCATCGACTTCCTCGAGATCCAGCACATTCGGAACGCCTCGGTCGCGACCCTGTCCTACGGGCTGCAGAAGCGTGTCGAGCTCGCCCGGGCGCTGGCGATGCGCCCGCGCATCCTGATGCTCGACGAGCCGGTTGCCGGCATGAACCGCGAAGAGACCGAGGACATGGCCCGCTTCATCCTCGACGTGAAGGAGGAATGGGGTGTGACCATCCTGATGGTCGAGCACGACATGGGCATGGTGATGGACATCTCCGACCATGTCGTCGTGCTGAACTTCGGCCAGGTCATCGCCAGCGGCACGCCGCGCGAGGTCCAGGGCAACGACGCCGTGATCGCCGCCTATCTCGGCTCCGGCGATGTCGGCGAGCTCTCGCGCCGGATCAAGGCGGAGGCGGTGTGATGGACACGCTCTTCCTCTTCGAAGTCACCTTGGCCGGGCTCGGCGCCGGCGCGCTCTATTCCCTCACCGGCGTCGCCTTCGTGCTGATCTACAAGGCGACCCGCGTGGTCAACCTCGCCATCGGCGAGATCCTGATGCTGGGCGGCTATGCCTTTCTCGGTTTCGCCGCCGGGCTCGGCTTCTCGCCCTGGCTCGCTCTGCCGCTCGCCATCGCCGCCGGCGGTGTCCTCGGCTGGCTGGTCGAGCGCACCATGATCCGGCCGATGCTGGGCGAGAGCCCGATCTCGGTGTTCATGGTGACGATCGGCCTCGGCTCGATCCTGGCCGGCGTCGTCCAGCTCGGCTGGGGTGCCGATCCGCTGCGTCTGCCGGAGTTCCTGCCGAATGCGCCGATCTTCATCGGAGAGGCCTATCTCGCGCCCAAGGTCGCGTTCGGCTTCGCCGCGGCGGCGATCGTGATCGGGCTCTTCCTCGCCCTGTTCCGTTTCTCGCGCGGCGGCGTCGCTCTGAAGGCGACGGCGGCCGACCAGGGCGCCGCCTATTCGGTCGGCATCGACGTGCCCCGCGTCTTCTCGGTGGCTTGGATCCTGGCCTGCGCGACGGCCGCCGGCGCCGGCGTGCTGGTCGGCGCGATCGGCGGGATCTCGCCGACCATGGGCGTGTTCGGCCTTTCGGTGCTCGTCGTCGTGATCATCGGCGGGCTCGACTCGATCGCCGGCGCGCTGGTCGGCGGCCTCTTGATCGGGCTGGTCGAGGCGCTGGCCGGCGCCTTCCTCGGCGGCGAATTCAAGCTCGTCGTCACCTTCGCTTTGCTGCTCGTACTGCTGATGGTCCGGCCCTACGGCCTGTTCGGCACGCACGAGATCGAGAGGCTTTAGCGCCATGCGGATCGGCACGCTCAAGACCAGCTACGCCGCCGACGAGGCGCTGTTCGATAGCTCCG
>JAEXUU010000311.1 GCA_023452965.1 Pseudomonadota bacterium
CTCCTGGGGCGCGCGCAGGGGCGCAAGGTCGCGCTCGACGAGCGCTTCGAGCCGGATGGGCTGAGCGCGCATATCAGTCGCGACATCGGCCTGAACGACGCAAGCCTACTTTATGACAGCCGGCGCTCGGACCGCGAGCCGTGACGCCGCGCGTACCGCCAAGCGCTCGTCCCGCGGCAGGGAGCCGACATCTCGAAGGATGAGGCTCCCGCTGGCTTCGAGCAGGCCCTCAGAGAGCGCTCTTGCGGGCCGTGCGCATGGTGACGAGCTCTTCAGCGGCACTCGGATGCAGGGCGATGGTGCGGTCGAAATCCGCCTTGGTCGCCCCCATGGTCACGGCGATGGCAACGGCCTGGATGATCTCGCCGGCATCATGGCCGAGGATGTGGACGCCCAGCATCCTGTCGGTCTTCGCATCGACAACGAGCTTCATGTAGATGCGCTCGTGACGGCCGGAGATCGTCGCCTTCATCGGCCGGAAGCCGGTCTCGAAGACGCGCAGCTCATAGCCGGCGGCGACAGCCTGCTGCTCGGTCAACCCGACCGTGCCGATCTCGGGTGTGGTGAACACGGCCGAGGCGACGATGCTGTGGTCGGTGGTCCAGGGCTTGTTGCCGAAAGTCGAGTCGGCGAAGGCGTGGCCTTCGCGGATCGCGACCGGAGTCAGGTTGATCCGGTTGGTGACGTCGCCGACCGCATGGATCGACGGCACGCTCGAGGCCGAATTCTCGTCGACCATGACCTGGCCGACCGGTCCGAGCTTGACGCCGGCCGTTTCCAGCCCGAGCCCGGCGGTGTTGGGACGACGACCGGTCGCGACAAGGATGACGTCGGCGTCGATCGGTTCGCCCTTGGCGCAATGGGCCCGGCGCGTGCCGTCGGGCAGCAGCTCGATCCGGTCGACCGTGCAGCCGAGGCGCAGCGCGATCCCGGCATGAGCGAGCGCCTCGCGCAGCCGGGTGCGGATATCCTCGTCGAAGCCGCGCAGCACGTTGTCGCCGCGATGCAGCACGGTGACGGCGACGCCGAGCCGCGCGAACAGGCTGGCGAATTCGAGCGCGATATAGCCGCCGCCGACGACCAGCATGCGGCGGGGCAGCTCCGGCAGATGGAAGACCTCGTTCGAGGAGATACCGTATTCCCCACCCGGGATCGGCGGATCGAAGGCCGGGTAGCCGCCGGTAGCGACGAGGATATGGCGCGCTCTCACCGGCTTGCCGCTGCGCTGCAGCCGCACGGTGTGCGCGTCCTCGATGACCGCGCGCTCCTCGTGGATCTGCACCAGTGCCGCCTCGAGCCCCTTGCGGTAGAGCCCGGAGAGCCGGCCGACCTCGTTGGCGCCGGCATCGCGCAGGGTCGGCCAGTCGAATTCGGGCTTGCCGAGCTTCCAGCCGAAGCCTGCGGCATCCTCGAACTCGTCGGCGAAGCGGCTGGCATAGACGAAGAGCTTCTTCGGCACGCAGCCGCGAATCACGCAGGTCCCGCCGATCCTGTCCTCTTCCGCGATCGCGACGCTGGCGCCATGGCCGGCCGAAATGCGGGCCGCGCGGGTGCCGCCGGAGCCGGCGCCGATGACGAAAAGGTCGACGTCGAACTCGCTCATGACCTGTCCTCGAGATTTTGCGCGTCCCCAGGGGGTGCGCAGAACAGCAGTGCCGCCATGGTCAGAATGGCGATCCACCAGCCTTGCCAGGCGCCATGCGCGACCACGACGATCGCGAAGCAGCCGGCGAAGAAGGCCGTTGGCAACGCGGCCCGCGCGGGTGGCAGGGGCCTTAGCCGAGCAAGCAGCAGCAGCCCGGCTGCTGCGAGCAGGGCCGCTCCGACCAGGCCGGTATCAACCCAGGTCTGCAGCGGCGCGCTATGGGGGTGGCCAACCGGGAGCAGCGCCCGGCGCGGCTCGGAGATGCCCTGCGCCACCGGATTTCGGTCCAGTGTCGCGGCAGCGTTGAAACCGTAACCGAGAATCGGCCGCAGCATCGCCGCCTCGCCGAAAGTCTCCCAGATATCGATGCGGACCTCATGCGACGGATGGAGCTTGCTGCGCAGCGCGGTCGGCATCTGCGCCTCGAGCACTGGCCCGATCGCGGGAGCGAGCGCCATGGTCGCGAGGAAGGCGGCTGCGGTCGCCGCCAGGATCAGGCGCGGCGCAGCGGCGAAGGCGAGCCCCGCGACGAGCATCACGACGAGGCCGAGCTTGGCCGCTTCACTGTCCGACACGAAGACCAGGACCGTCACGACGAGCCCGACCAGGCCGGCGAGCGCGCGATCGAACCCACCCCCTTCACGCCAGAGCCGGTAGATCACCGGCACCGCAAGGATCAGGGGCGTGAGGGCGGCGCGGTTGAAATAGAAGCTCTCCTGGCGCCGGTCGAGGGCGAGCCATTTGCGCACCGCGAATTCGGTGAGGAACTCGTAGAAGAGCAGGCAGCTTGCCAGGATCACCGTGACGGCGAGGATGCGCAGGAACTGCCGGGACGGCGCGAAGGCGCCGCTCGCGGCGATCACCAGCCCGGCGGCCGGCGGCAGCATGAACTCACCCCACATCCGCAGGCCGCCCAGGGGCTGGTGGCTCCAGCTCGTGCTGGCCAAAGCCCAGAGGGCGAACACCAACAACAGAATGGCGAGCGGCGACGACAAGAGTTTGCGCGCGCGCGCACGCATCTGCATACCGCCATCCGCGGCGAGGCCGGCGACCAGGAAAGCGAGTGCGGCCAGGCACAGGAACAGCGGCGCGGAACGCGTCGCAGCCCACATTGCGAGGGGAATGGCGGCCAGCAGCCCGTGGCCGATCGCGGCGGCGGCGGCAGCCATGCGGCTGTCCATCGCAGGGGAAGAAGCAGGTGCGAACATCGGCCTGCTCTTACGCGATCGCCGGAGCCGGCAACAGGGGGAAGTCTGGCAGCAGCGAAAGACCTTGACTTAAGATTGATCAATCAGGCGCAATTGACCGGGCGGGCGGCGCAATGTCACAGGCAGGCGCCTACAACATATTGCGCGGAACGGCCGCGCGCGGGAGGTAGAACATGCTGACAACCATTCTCAAGCGCGGCGCCGTCACGGCGGGCGCGCTCGCAGGCCTGACGACGGCAGCCTTCGCCCAGCTCGAGCTGAAGATCATGGCTCCGGCCGCCCCCGGCGGCGGCTGGGACGGGACGGCCCGCTCCATGCAGCAGGCCCTGACCGCGTCGGGCATCGCCAAGAGCGTCCAGGTGACCAATGTCACCGGCGCGGGCGGCACGATCGGCCTCGCCCAGCTGAGCGGCGCCAAGGGCGACGGCCACCAGCTGATGGTCAACGGCTTCGTGATGGTCGGCGCGATCCTGCTCAACAAGTCGCCGGTCAACCTCTCGCAGGCGACCCCGATCGCGCGCCTGACCGCCGAGGCGCTGGTCATCGTCGTTCCCGCCGACTCGCCGATCAAGACCGCCAAGGACCTCGCCGAGCGCGTCAAGGCCGATCCGGCGAAGGTAACCTGGGCCGGCGGCTCGGCCGGCGGCGCCGACCACATCCTCGCCGCGCTGTTCACCGACGCGGCCGGCGGCGACGCCAAGAAGATCAACTACATCCCGTTCTCGGGTGGCGGCGAGGCGCTGGCCGCCATGCTCGGCGGCCGGGTCACCGCCGGCATCTCCGGCTATGGCGAGTTCGAGGGCCAGATCAAGGCAGGCAAGCTGCGTGTCGTCGGCGTCAGCTCCAGCAAGCGCCTGGAGAACGCGCCGGACGCGCCGACCCTGAAGGAGGGCGGCGTCGATGTCGAGCTGCTCAACTGGCGTTCGGTCGTCGCGCCTCCGGGCCTGACGGACGCGCAGAAGAGCACGCTTTCCGGCGCCATCGACAAGATGGTGAAGTCGAAGGAGTGGGCCGAGATCCTGAAGGCTCGCGGCTGGGACGACGCCTATCTCGCCAGCGCCGAGTTCGACGCCTTCCTGAAGGCCGAGCCCGTGCGCGTCGAGAAGGTCATGCGCGATGTCGGCCTGGTGAAGTAAGGCCACCTGACACAAGCGGGCGGCCCAGCGGCCGCCCGCCCTCGTC
>JAEXUU010000421.1 GCA_023452965.1 Pseudomonadota bacterium
GCGCTATGGCGCTCCGAGAATAGAATGTCGGTGGCTACGAGTTGCTGAAGGCCAAGATCGCGGCGAACTCTGTTCGACATGAAAATGCCTTCGTCGTCGCCCTCGGCCAGCTTGGCGGCATAGTTCGCCGGCGCTCCCAGGAACAACGGCTCGCGCTCATCCTTCGTCCCACTGTTTACGGCCACGGCGGGCCCGCTATCCACACCGACGCGGACGCGGGTGGAGTAACGGCCGTGCTCGGTCGTTCGACCGTAAGCGCGCATTTCGCTGCGCGTTATAAGGGGGCCTGAGCCGGCGGTCAGTCAGGCTGCCTTTTGTAGTTGAATGGTAGCAGGTCGTCGATGTCGGCGTTGTCGGGACGCTGCGGCAGTTCGGTGAGGACGTGGCGCAACCACGCGAATGGTTCGACGCCACAGGCGCGACAGGTCAACATCAGGCTATAGGTGACGGCGCTGGCCTTGGCTCCATCGACGGTGTCGCTGAACAACCACGATTTTCGGCCGGTGGCAAAAATTCTAATGTCGCGCTCGAGTAAATTGTTATCAATCGGCATCCTACCGTCTTCGGTATAGCGGGTCAGGTAATCCCATTGATTGCGCGTATAGGAGACGGCATCGCCAAGTTTGGTGTCGGGTACGACCTTTGGAGCGGTCGCGTCGAGCCACGCCTTGAGTGCGTTCAGGACCGGGACGCTGTGTTTCTGGCGAAAGCGGCGCATGTAGTCGGCCTGTGGTTCACCGTCATCCGGCCTCTCGTCCCGCACCTGCCTTTCGATCCGGTAGAGCTGGTCGAAGAACTTGATGGCCTGCGCCGGCGGCCCGCCGGGTTTCTTGCGCGCCTTGAGAGCATCGACAAACTTCCGCCTGGCATGGGCCATGCACCCGACATGCGTGGCGCCTTTCAACGTGCGCCAGGCCTGATAACCGTCACTCATCAGGATGCCGCGGTAGTCGCCAAGGAAGGCCTGCGGATGCTCTTGTCCGCGGCCGGGCTGATAATCGAACAGCACGATCGGCTGTTTACTGTCCTCGCCGCTGCGGTAAGCCCACATATACGACGTGCTGGTCGCTTCCTTGCCCGCTTCCTTCAGCACCTGGACTGTGGTCTCGTCGCCATGGATGACGGTCTGCGATCGAAGCCGCAGCTTCAGCCTGTCATAGATACGAGACAGGTGTTTTTCGCTCGAACCGATCACCCAGTGGCCCAAAGCGCCGCGGCTGACAGGAACCCCGGCGCGCTCGAAGGCCTGCGCCAAACGATAGAGCGGCGTGCCGTCGACATATTTATGAACGAGCGCGAAGGCCAGCGTTGAGGCCGTGGCGATGCTGCCTGGAAGCGGCTGCTTCGGCATCGGCGCGATGATAACAGGCGTGTTGATCCCGGTGCGGTCGCAGTTACGGCACGCATATTTGGCTCGCGCATTCTGCAGAACCGTGGCCTTCACCTCGATGTGAAGCTGCTCGGTAACGAGTTCGCCCATGCGATGCATCGGGTGGCTGCAGCACGGACAGACCTTCTGGTCGTCGGCAAGGTCATATTCGACGCGCTGGCGCGGCAGGTTCGCCGGCAATGGCCTGCGGCCGGGTTTCTTGCCCTCCGGCTTTTCGATCTCCGGCAATCCCGTGTCCGGTAGAGCGACGGCATCATCGGCGTATTCGCTGTCCTCGTCCCCCTCAAGGGCAGCCTGCTCGGCCTCGTTGAAGATGCGATCCATGTGCTTTTCGCTGCGCGGCGCAAAACGATGCAACTGCGCCAGCGCCAGTTCTTCCTCAAGCTTGAAGACGCGCTGCGCAAGGATATCCTTCTCGGCCTTCAGCGCGGCGATTTCGGCAGCATTCGCCGCCAAAAGCGCCATCAATTCCGCAACATCAGGGGGGCCGGCTCGAGTCATTACAGTCTTGAATCTGAGCCGTTCCCTTGCGTCAACGACAAAGTTCAGCCGACAAATTCATACTGCCGCACCGGATGGCGCACCATCGCGTCGAGATCAATGCCGTCGAGCAGCCAGTGCAATTGCTCGGCGTCAAGCGCCACCACCGTCTCCGGCCGCTTGGGCCAGCGGAACTTGTCTTCCGACAAGGCCTTCAACACGAGCACAAAGCCTGACCGATCGAAGAACAGCAATTTCATCCGGGTTCTGCGACGATTGCAGAAGGCGAACACCGCGCGATCGAACGGGTTGAGGCCCATAGACTGCTCCACCAGGATCGCAAGGCTGTTGATCCCCGCACGGAAGTCGATCGGCTCCCGGTGAAGATAGACGCGCAGATCATCAGCCAGCCGGAACATCGCAACGCCCCAGTGCTTCGATCATCGCCGACAGAGCCTCAACATCCGCATCTTCAAGCTCAAGCCGCACACCGTTCGGTAGCGACGCCCTCAACCGCGCCCGTGGCGATGTCGGCCGAGCCGACGGGGCCGGCGGTCGTGCAGTCGGAGATACCGCAACCACAGGAACGAAGGCCAGCGGCGCGCTGTTCGGCATAACCGTCAATTCCTTCTCGGTCGTTTGCCGGCGTCGGCGTAGCGCCACCCAATTGCGCAACTGATTGGCGTTGACCCCGTGCGCCAGAGCAAGCCCTGCAATCGATACTCCCGGCTCAAGGGCCGCATCAATCAAGCGCTCCTTCTCAACCGGATCAAATCGTCGCTTACCGTTGCCAAGAACCTGAACCACTCGAAGCGGCCCTGATCTTCCCGCGCCATCCATTGTCATTGTGTCCACAGTCTCCATTGTGGACACAGACTCCCTCACTGCCACGTCTATGAACAGGTGCGGGGAATTCCGCGCTTACGTTCGACCAACTTCCTCGATCGCGCGCTTCACGGCATCCGCGAACGCCAACGCCCGTTCGGCACGTTCCTTCTCATTTCCGGGACCGGGCGGTGAGACGATGACCGCGTGCATACGGGCACCATGGAAGTCGACCCGTTGAGCTTCGAATTCCTCAGCAACCTGGTCGCACGCTGCATAGTTGAGATGGAGCATCGATAGAACTCGGCGGTGGCTCGCCTCTGTCTCACGTTCGCGCTCGATCATCGCTGCCGCAAAATCCAGCATCTGAATGTAGACGTGAACACCGTCCACGAGGATTGCGGCATCCGGTGGAACGTCGAAGATCAAGGGCTCGGCCCGTCCACCGCGGTTCAGCCCCGCCTGGATCGAAGCCTTCCGAGCACTCACGTAACCTTGGTCAAAGTTCCTAAGGTTGATCGCCGTGGCTGGCGCACTGGCACGGAACGATCGAATTCGCTGCAGACTCTTCTGTCGGGACCAACTCATTACAACTTCCTTCTCGTTCGCCGTGCGGCCGTTCTGAATGCTGCATCGT
>JAEXUU010000439.1 GCA_023452965.1 Pseudomonadota bacterium
CTCCAGCGCCGCGCCTCGTCCGAGGAAGGGTCGTGCAGCATGGCGAATGAGACGTGGCGCGGCGCACGGATGCGCGACTTTTTCTCCTCGTCGGCCTGCTTGCTCAGCGCCCGGCGCATACGGTCGGAGAAGAACTCGAGCCAGCCCGGATTGACCGGGGCGCCGTTCAGCATGTGGGCCGACAGCGCCAGGGTGTTGGAGGTCTCGGTCGACTGCTCCCAGATCGCTTCCGCGACCTCGTCGAAAATGTTCTCGGTCCGGCGATAGATCTCGCCGATGAACTCTTCGGAGACGGTGAAGGGGTCGAGGCTCGGCGAGCAGCTCTCATAGCCGGTCCAGCCGTGCGCCGACAGCAAAAGCCGCGTCGAGGGGCCGATGCGCTGGCCGGTGGCCCGGATCTCGATCTCGATCTTGCTGAGCTGTTCCTTGGCATTGCCCGCGAGCGCGCTGTCGAGGATGCCGGTGTCGTTGATGTTCAGGACCGGGCCGATGTCGAGGAAAGGCGCCATCCGGACGCCGTCCAGGCGCGAGAACGCGGCATGGACCTGCTGCATCACATTGTTGCCCTGGTCCCGGGAAAAGGCGTTCTCCGGCTGCGGGCGCGAGGCGGTGCCGATCCGGACCGGAAGCCGCAGTGGCCCGCATTGCTTCTCGATGCGCTGCCACAAGGCTTGCGCGGCCGAACCGATCGGGTCCTGCGGATTGTATCCCGGGAAGGTCTGAGTCTGCGCCGCCGTCACGGTCGGTGACGCGGCTGCCAGCCAAACCGTCGCCATCCAGCTCGCCAACTTCGGCAACGCGCTGCCCGTCATCCCTGTCCCCATGGGGCCCTCCCGCGCGAGGCGAGGGAGGGCCGTTCTTCTCGGCTATGCCCGGCTCAGATGCCGGAGGCTTCGTTGGTCGCCAGGTTGACCTCGACCGTGTCGGTGCCGGCGGCCTGGCCGTTGCGGGTCACGGTGCGCTCGACGACGCGGACGCGCTGGCCCGCGCTGTTGTTGTAGGTCTTCACCGTGCGCGCCTTCACGACCACGTCCTGGCCGCTCGAATTCCGGAAACGCTGGGTGTTCGCACCCGAACGCGCGGCGATATAGGCGGCCTCGCGGGCGCGCTCACGCTCGATCGCGTCGGCGATGACGAGGCCGGTAAGGCCGCCAATCGCGGCGCCGATCGCCGCCCCGCGCCAGCCACCGACCGCACCGCCGATCAGGGCGCCGGCGCCGGCGCCGAGAGCGCCGCCGGTGGCGACACGTTCCTGGGACGCGGTGCAGCCGCCCAGCGCAAGGGCGCCGGCGACGAGGATGGTTCCGACTTTCATGGTCTTGGCATGCATTACGTCACCCCACTGCAAAAGTTGCTTCTTGAAACATGGCGCTTGCAGCTGTCACAGCCTTTGCGGCCGACAGGGCGTCTTTCGCCAAGCCGACCAAAAAATTACGCAGCACCACACGCGCCATCTGTTCCATATCGCCCATTTCTGGGCAAGTGGTGCAAAATGTGGCAGTCACTTGTGCCAATAATGGCGGGGCCGCTCTTGAAAATCGGGTTCCGACGAAGCAGAGGCCGTGCTGGGCGGCGTTGCCGCGGAAGCCTGCTGCCTCTATGGCCTGCTCAGAACAGGGCGAAATCTTGTCTGTGGAATGTCTTTTTCTTGGCCTATGTGGTTAATCCGCCGCGCTCGATCTGTTGACCTTACGCAAGGTAATTCTGCGCCTTCCTCAGCGCTTCCTACTCTATTCCTTTGCGCGATGTCACGCGCATCGGCATGCCGTGGCGCGGCCGGAGCGTGACATGGTGCACCGGCGTCGGCGGCTCGCCGGCATGCTCGAAACGCAGCGTGCGAACCAGCGTCGCCAGCACGATCGACGCTTCGACCATGGCGAATTGCTGCCCGATGCAGACCCGCGGCCCCGCGCCGAAGGGAAGGTAGGCGTAGCGCTCGATCGTCTCGCGCGCGCCGGGCATGAAGCGCTCGGGGTGGAAGCGGTCCGGCTCGCGCCATAGCGTTTTGTGACGGTGGAGCAGATAGGGCGAGATCACCACGAGCGCGCCCTTGGGAATGAAGCAGCGCCCGCCGACCGCGTCGTCCGCCAGCGCGGTGCGCGACAGCGACGGTACCGGTGGGTAGAGGCGCATCGCTTCTTCGATCACGGCGCGTGTCAGCGCCAGTCCGGAGCCGGAAAGGGCGGCCGCCGCGAGGTCGTCGCCGGCGGCGTCGACCTCGGCTTCCAGCGCCCCCTGCGTCTCGGGAGCCTGCGACAGCAGAAACAGTGACCAGGTCAAGGCATTGGCGGTCGTCTCGTGCCCGGCGCCGATGAAGGTGATGATGTTCGCGCCGATCTCGGCCTCCGAAAGGCCGGTCCCGGTCTCGGGGTCGCGCGCGGCGAGCAGAGCGTCGAGCAAGTCGGGCGCGCCGTCGGGTGGCGGGGAGTTCCTGCGCAACGCCTGCCGCTCGGCGATGATCGCGGCGACCTGCGTCTCGAAGAACGAGATCGCCGGGCGCGCCATCCAGCGGCCGAGCCGTGGCACCCAGGCGGGCGCGCCGAGAATGTCGAGCGGATCGATCTTTCCTTGGGTCTCGAAATAGCGGGTCAGCGCCTTGCCGAAAGC
>JAEXUU010000454.1 GCA_023452965.1 Pseudomonadota bacterium
ACCTGGAGCAGGTCGGCTTCGGACTGGAAGGCGCCCGAGACGCGCAGCGAGATGCGTTCCTCCGGCGTCTGGATCATGCCGGAGGGACGGACGATGTTCTGGGCCTGCAGTGCGCCCAGGAGCGCGCCGCGATCGATGCCGAGATTGGCGAGTTCGCGCACCGAAAACTCGACGAAGATGCGCTCGTCCTGCGCGCCGATGATCTCGATCTTGGAGACGTCCGGCACGAGCAGCAGGCGCGAGCGCGCCGCCTCGACATGGTCGCGCAATTCGCGGCCGGTGAAGCCGTCGGCGGTGAAGCCGTAGATGATGCCGAAGGTGTCGCCGAAGCGGTCGTTGAAGAACGGGCCGAGCGTGCCGGCCGGCAACGTATGGCGCATGTCGGCGACGAGATTGCGCACGCGGTACCAGGTGTCCTGCACCTCGCGGCCGGGCACGGATTGCTTCAGATTGACGAAGATCGTCGTGACGCCCGGCGTGGTGTAGCTGCGGACGTTGTCGAGACCCGGAGTCTCCTCGAGCTGCCGCTCCAGGCGCTCGGTGACCTGGCTCAGCATGTCCTCCATGGTCGCGCCCGGCCAGGCTGCCGAGACGACCATGGACTTGATCACGAAGGACGGGTCTTCGTTACGGCCGAGGCGGATGAAGGCGAAGATGCCGGCCAGTACCGAGATGATCATGAGATAGATCACGACCGAGCGGTTCTTCAGGGCCCATTCCGAGAGGTTGAAGCTCATCGCGATTCCGTCCCGGCCAGGCGTACCTGCTGGCCTTCCTTCAACAGGCTGACCCCGGCGGTGACGACGATGTCACCAAGTGCGAGCCCCTTGCCGATCAGCGCCGTCGCAGGGTCGGCACTGATCACCTCGAGCTTGCGCAGCGACACTGTCAGCTTCGCGGGGTCGACCACCCAGACGCTTGCAGCAGGACCCTGCTGCGCCAGCGCCGTGGCGGGAATGGCGATCGCCGAGATTTCGGCACCACGGATCGCACCGGAAACCGCCGTGCCGAGCCGGAAGGCTTGCGGAGGCTCGGAAAGACCGACCCTGACCCTGAAGGTCCGGGTCACCGGATCGGCCTGGGGCGCGACCTCGCGGACGCGGCCATTGGCGGTCACGGCCGGGTCGCCGGCGAGCGTGACATGGACGCGCGCATCGGGCGGCAGCGCGCGCACGATATCGGCCGGCACTTCGAAGACGGCATCGCGCCCCTCGCGCCGCGCGAGCTGGACGATCATCCGGGCGGGTGCGACGACCTCGCCTGGCTCCGCACCGATGCGGGTGACGACGCCCGGCGCATCGGCCTTGAGGGTGGTGAAGCCGACGATGTCTTCCGCCGATCTGACGCGCGCCTGGGCCGCGTTTACCTGCGCCTGCGCCGCCGTGCGCCCCTGTTCAGCGGCCTCGAAATCGGCGCGGGTCGTGACATTGCGCTCGAGCAGGTGGGTCTGGCGCTCGAACTGGTTCTCGGCCTTGCGCAGCAGGCCCTCGGCGGCCGTGAGGGCCGCGCGGGCGGAGCGCAGCTCGTTGAGCTCGTTCTCCGGGTCGAGGCGGGCGACGACCTCGCCCTCGCGCACGCTCGCGCCGACGCCAACATTGCGCTCGGCGAGCCGGCCGCCGATGCGGAAGGACAGCGCGGCCTGATCCTGCGCCTCGATGTGGCCGGTGAAGCTGATGTCCTTGGCCTCGCGCGGCGCTTCCACCGTGATGGTGCGGACGAGCCGGACGGCAGGCGGAGCCGCCGCCTGCTCGGATTGGCAGCCGGCGACAGCGAGCGCGATCGCCGCGAGCGCAGCCCCCTGCAGCAAGCGGGCGGTGCGGGACTTGTCAGGCGTGCCCATGCTACCGGCCCATGCGCCGAAACGGCCGCTTGCTGCGAAAAAATCGCACCGGTGTCAGCGCGCAAGCAGACCGGATGTCCTGCAAGCCGTTAAAAGGCATCATCTTGTTCCTCTGGCAACCGCACGACGACGGCGCGGAACCTCGCGCCGGGGAAGGTCCGTCGCACCGCGCGCTTCGGGTGACGGTAGGAACGCTACCAACAGAGCGGCAGGGGCGGATTAGCTCAGAATCCCAACTCTGCGCTGGTCATCCCAATCTTTGGACCGGCTGCTCGGCATCGCCTGCGAGGGGCAAGCCGAGCGAAGTCCTGCTCCTGAAGCCAAGCGCGACCGGGATCAGCAGCAGGAAGCCGGCAGCCGAGACGGAGGCCATCAGGCAGTAAACATGCTCGCCCCATTCACCGTAGAGATAGCCCGCCAGCGTGGTCAGGACGGCCATGATCCCGGCCCAGCTGGCTGCCAGCCAGGCTTGCGCCTGAGCCAACATCCCCGCGGGAGCGATCCGCGCGAGCAGGAAGACGCTGCTCAGATGCGTCGCTCCGAAGGTCAGTCCATGGGTGAACTGGAGAAGGACCAGGAAGCCGATCTGCGGATCCTGAGCCATTCCGGCCCAGCGCAGCGTCGCGATGGCCGCGCTGGCGGCGAGCAGGGCGGCCGCACCGGCAGAGCCTCGTACGACATAGCCGAGCAGGCTGAAGAAGGTGATTTCCGAGACGATGCCGGCGGCCCACAGGGAGCCCATGGCTCCGCCGGATATGCCGAGGCTTTGCCAATGCAAGGTGCTGAAGCCGTAGACCGCGGCATGGCTTGCCTGGACGAGGCTCGCTCCGGCGATGGCAAGAACGAGCAGATGCGGCCTTTCAAGTTTCCCGACCGGTTGCATCGGGGTCGTCGCGCGTTCCGGGCCGCGCACGACCGCCACCGCAACGGCTGCGAGCGCCGTCACCAAGGCCGACAGAAGCAGCATTCCGATAATCGATGCGGCAGGAAGCCAGTCCAGCATCCAGCCGACAGAGAGGTTCGCGATCGCGAAGCCGGCCGACCCCCAGAGCCGGATGCGCCCATAGCGCAATTCCGGAGTCTGCAGCTCCTTGAGGCTTCGCAAGGTGACGGCGTCGGTCAGGGCGATCAGCGGCCCTTGGGCGAGCGCAATGGCGATGACCAGCAGGAGGATGGGCAGGAAGCCGCCGGCAAAGGCCAGCAGCCCCGTGCCGATGGTGACCGTCACCGCACAGATGACCAGGGCGGCTCTCGCCCGCCCGCTGCGGTCGGCCAGCGCGCCGACGACCGGGTTCGCGATGATGCGGGCCAGGAGCGGCGCGGCCAGCACGATGCCGATGGCTTCGTCGCTGAGCGCTTGCGCCCGCAGCCAGAGCGGAAAAAACGGCAGGTTGACGCCGAGCGCGAAGAACCGGGCGGCGTAGAGAAAGGAATGGCGGCCGGTGGCCGCTTTCATGCCTCTTGCTCGGCGTCGACCGGGCCGGTTTCGGGCGAGCGGACGTCGAGGGGCGTGGCGGACAGCTTCGTCAGGCTCCGCTCGCGCGCTTCGCTCGGACTATGGCCGAACTCGCGCCGGAACGCCCGGCTGAAGGTCGAATGGTCGACGAAGCCGACCTCGTTGCCGATGATGTGGATCGAGGGAGCATCGCGGTGCGAGCTGAGCCGGCGATAGGCTTCGCGCAATCTTTCGCGATTGATGAAATGGGCGACGCCGCCAGTGCTCTCGAACAGGCGGTAGAGCTTGGAGCGCGACATCGCCATCAGGCGCGCCAGTTGCTCCGGGCCGAATTCGGGCGAGGCCATGTTCTGGCGCACGACGAGACGGGCGCGGTCGATCAGGAGCGAGCTGAGGGACGCGTCGGCCGTTTCGGAGCGCTCGGCGCGCGGGGCGATGCAGGCTGCGACGAGGGCGCGGGTCGCCGTGGCCAGGCCCTGCGCCTGCGCGGGCGGGATGTGCGGCAACTGCCGGGCGAGGTTGTCGATATAGCCGGCGAGCAGCGCTCCGAGCTGGGGGTTGATGTCGAGATCGTGGGCCTGATCGAAGTCCTCGAGCTCTTCCCGGCAGAAATCGCGCGGCAGAAACAGTGTCAGCACCTCCGTATCCTCGGCCTGGCCTTCGAAGGGCAGGGCGAGCGAACGGAAGCTGAGGCTCTCCTGCCGCGTGGCCTCGCGGGATGGCGAGCCGTTCCGGGGGGCATGCGAGCGCGCCAGCACGACGCACCAATGGTCGAGGAACGATCGCGGCCGGTGCCGCCAGCGGCGGGCAGGCGCGTTGGCGTACAGCGTCCGCGTCAGGACGACGTTGCCGAACGTCCAGGACGAGAACTCGGCCGCGAAGCTCTCTGAAGCCTCAACGGTCGGCAGGAGATCGATCGTGTCTGCGAGCAGGTCACGCCAGGCATCGAACTGATCTTGCGGCGGAAGATCCCTGGTCGAGAAACTCTGGGCGAAGACTGGTGTGACCGAGCGTCGCGGGTTGGGGTTCGAGAGTGCTGTCACGGCATCTTCCTCCCAGCCGCGTGAAGCCAATCTATAGCGTGATGATCAATGTTGTCGGTGCTCAAGGGAAGGCCAAAAAATGGGCCGGCCTGTATTGGCGTCTGCAGATGCTCAACTTTCGATCAATTTGATTTTCTTATTCCAATTCCGAACCTTCAACTGCGGAAGGCCAGAGTCCGATCGCATGCGTTCTCTATCAAACGTTTAGAGGGAGGAAGCAACCGTCGGGTCGGCTCGACCTGACGTTGCTCGCTCCTAGCGTATCGATGCCGCGTCGAAGATCCGGATCGGCGCGGTGACGAGCAGGCTTGCCGCCGAGCCGAGCACATCTGCCGCGGCAAGCGGCGGCGAAACGTCCGAATCGGTGACCACCTGTCCCTGCAGCAAGCGGTCGCCGATCAGGCGGACCGCCTCAGGGCTGGCGGCATAGAGATCGTGATTGATGCGGTCGCCGGCATTGATGGCGGTGAGATCGAGCACGGTGATGCCCGACAGCCCGGCCAGCTGCTGCTGGTACTCGTCGCGGGTCAGGTCGATGCCGCCGAGGCGCGTGGCACCCCTGGAGATGAAGCGCGAGAGCTGCAGCGCCCGATCGTGCTGTGCGACGAACAGGGTGATTTGCGGCCGCCGCTTGCCCATATCCTCGACCTGGCGCCGGAACACGCCGACATCGAGATCGGGCGAGGCGAGGATGAGGTTGCTGATCTTGCGGGGCACGCCGCCCTGTTCGAGCGCTAGCTGGCGGATGGCCTCGACGGCCGGCCAGCTGCCCATCGAGTGGGCGAGAATGACGATGTCGCTGACGGACGGGCTGTTCGCAGCGGCCTTCAAGAGATAGGCGAGGTCCGAGCGCGAATAGGAGGCGTTGTCGAAGTCGCGGCTGTAGTCGAGCAGATGGCCGCGCGAAGGCCAGGAGAAAAGGGCCGGGAGCGCATTCGCATCGGCATCGTGCGCCAGTTGCGCGAAGCGGAAGACCGCCCGGTCGAAGGGTGTGTTGAAGCCGTGCACGAAGACGAAGACGCGCCGCTTCCGACCGTTCGCCTTGTTGAACCAGGACGCCAGCTGCGGCTTGGCGATCGGCGTCACCGCGCTGACGGTGAAATCCGTCTCCGGATTGCCCGGAACAGAACGCGGCAACTGGATGGTGCCGACCTCGCGGTCGCGCGGGATCGAGACGACGATGTTGGAAAAGGAAACCGTGTCTCCGCGTTCGCCGCTGAACAGGACGCCCGGCTCGGCGGATGGCGCGCGCGTCGTCGCGGTGAGCATGTTGACCCGGTCGGTGCCGGGCACGGGCGGGACGGTCTGCAGCATGCCGCGCGGCGTCCCGGCGCAGGCGCCGAGGCCGAGCGCGCAGGTCAAGGCCATGACGGCGTGTCGCCAATGGCGAGGGTTCTGACCCGGTGTCACCGCCATGCCTTGGGACGTCGACGCCGGGCGGCGGGAGCGTGAGATAAACAGCACAAGAGAGCTTCGCTTCGATTTCCGCGCATCGGTGTCACTTCGGCCATCCGCGCTGCGGCTGTGAATCGGAGGCTCACTCAAGGTCATGACAGGATAAAGAAGCCATCCCGCAGCAGCAAGCGCGTGGAAGCCGAGCTTTGGCAGGCTCTCGGCGATAACTTTGGGACAGGCGGCCCACTTTTTGGGATTCTGTGCCGATGCCCATTCCGCAAGGCGATCTAAGTTCCCGAGGACGTGCATCGGGCCTGCCCGGTCGTCACGATCCTTACGACGCAGTCCTTCCAGGGTGCGCCAATGCCAGGCTCGGGGGAAAAGGCACCATGACTGTCGAGAGCACCGCACCCAAGACGACGATGCAGCGATTTCTCGATACGGTCGAGAAAGTCGGGAACATGGTGCCCCATCCGGTCATCATCTTCCTGATCCTGATCGGTATCGTGATCGTGCTCTCCGCCGTGCTGAGCCTGTTCGGCGCGGCGGTGACCTTCGAGCGGATCAATCCCGACACGCACAAGGTCGAGACAGCGAGCACGGCGATCCGGAGCCTTCTGAACGTCGAAGGCATCCGCTTCATGTATTCGTCGCTGATCCCGAACTTCATGAGCTTCACCGCGGTGGGGTTGATGATCGTCGCGATGATCGGCGCCGGCGTCGCCGAGGAATCGGGCCTCGTCACCGCGCTGATCCGCAAGCTCGTGATCGTCTCCCCGGCCTGGGCGCTGACCTATATCCTTGCCTTCGTCGGCATCCTCGCCTCGATCGCAGCGGACGCCGGTTATCTCGTGCTGATCCCGCTCGCCGGCATCGCCTATCTCGCGGTCGGGCGGAACCCGCTGGCGGGCCTGGCGCTCGGCTTTGCGGCCGTCGCCGGCGCCTTTACCGTCAACATGCTGATCAAGCCGCTCGACGCGGTGCTGGTCGAGTTCACCAACGATGCGGCTCGCCTCGTCGACCCTAACCGGACGATCGGCCTCGCCTCCAATCTCTGGTTCTCGATCGCCTCGGTGATCTTCCTGACCGTCGTCGTCGCCTTCATTACTGACAAAATGATCGCGCCGCGCCTGGGCGCCTATGATCCCTCGAAGGCGGCCGAGGGCACGACAACCGAGCAGGGCGCCGTGCTGTCGGAATCGGAGTCGCGCGGCCTGCGCTATGCCGGCTTCGGCATGCTCGCGCTGATCGCGGTCTTCCTGGTGCTCACCATCCCGTCCTGGGCGCCGCTGCGCAATCCGACGACCGGCGAGCTGATCGGCAACTCGCCCTTCATGAACGGGCTGATCGCGCTGATCATGCTGATGTTCCTGGTCAGCGGCTGGTGCTACGGCATCGGCGCCGGGACGCTGCGGACCCTGACCGAGGTGATCGCGGCGATCGAGAAGTCGATCAAGAGCATGGGCGGCACGATCTTCCTGTTCTTCGTGCTCAGCCAGTTCGTCGCCTATTTCACCTACACCAATATCGGCACGGTGATGGCGCTGAGCCTGTCGGGCGTCCTGCAGGCAGCCAATATCGGCGCATTGCCGCTGCTGCTCGGCTTCATCGTCGTGGTCGCGATCATCGACCTCCTGCTCACCGGCGCGCTCGCCAAATGGGCGATCTTCGCGCCGGTCTTCGTGCCGCTGCTGATGAAGCTCGGCGTCGAGCCGGAGGCGGTGCTGGCGGCCTATCGCGTCGGCGATTCCCCGATGAACGCGATCACCCCGCTCAACGCCTATTTCGCGCTCGTCGTCGGCTTCGCCCAGAAATACGACCGCAATGCCGGCGTCGGCACCATCGTCTCGCTGATGCTGCCCTATGTGGTGTGGATGTTCGTGCTGTGGACCGCCCTTTTCGCGGTCTGGAAGGTGCTGGGCTTGCCCTGGGGCCTCTGATCGAACGCCAGTCCCGCACTGAAAAGCCAATCCAGACCCAAACCTCGGATGGATGTCATGAGCACTGCCAATATTCCCCTCGACGTCGAAGGCGCGATCGGCCACCTGATGAACTTCCTCTCGGTCGAGGGCGTCACCGGCGAGGAGGCCGCAATCGCGGCCGCGGTCGGCGAAGCGCTGAAGAAGGCCGGCGTGCCTGCTTCCGCGATCCGCTTCGACGATGCCAACACGCGTATCCCGGTGCCGACCCAGACCGGCAACCTGATCGTCGATCTGCCGGGCACGAAGCCCGGCCCGCGGCTGATGTTCTCGACCCATCTCGACACGGTGCCGCTATGCGCCGGCGCCAAGCCGAAGCGCGAGGGTGACCGGATCGTCTCCGATGGCACCACAGCGCTCGGCGGCGATGCCCGCACCGGCGTCGCGCTGCTCGTCGTGCTGGCCGAGACGCTGATCAAGCACAAGCTGCCGCATCCGCCGATTACGCTGCTCTTCACCGTGCGCGAGGAGAGCGGCCTGCATGGTGCCCGCGAGCTCAACCCGGCCGAGCTCGGCGGGCCGGTCATGTGCATCAATGTCGACGGCCAGCTCGCCTCCGAGCTGATCATCGGCGCGGTCGGCCAGGAGAACTGGGAAGTCGAGATCAAGGGCAAGGCCTCCCATGCCGGCGTCGCGCCGGACAAGGGCATATCGGCGACCCTGGTCGGCGCGCTCGGCCTCGCCGAGGCGAAGCGCACCGGCTGGTTCGGCAAGGTCGTCAAGGGCGACGAGTTCGGCACCAGCAATATCGGCATCTTCGGCGGCAAGAACGGCAAGCCGGCCGGCGACGCCACCAATGTCGTCACCGACTATGCCTTCCTGAAGGGCGAGGCACGCAGCCCCGAGCTCAGCTTCGCCACCAAGATCGTCGACGGCTACGAGGCGGCCTTCGCCAAGGCCAAGGCCGAGGTGACCGACCATGAGGGCGAGACCGCCGAGGTGACCTTCCGCCGGGCGGCTGCCTATCCCCCCTTCAAGCTCGCCGACGACGCGCTGGTCGTGAAGCGCGCGACCAAGGCGCTCGAGCTGCTCGGCATCAAGCCGACCTATCTGTTCTCGAATGGCGGGCTCGACGCGAACTGGCTCGACAAGGCCGGGATCCCGACCATCACCATCGGCGCCGGCCAGGCCGAGATCCATACGATCAAGGAATACGTCAAGCTCGACGAATACGAGAAGGGCTGCCGCCTCGGCATCCTGATGGCGACGCTCGAAGACTGAGACGGATCGAGCGGGACGGTGACGGCCCAAGCAGACGCAACAAGGAGCTGAGCGCGTGAGCCCGATTGCCTATACCGCCCTGATCATCGCAGTCGCGGTCGTCCTGTTCGTCACGAACAAGGTGCCGGTCGTGCTGGTGGCGATGGGCACGGCGCTCTCGCTCTGGGCGACCGGCGTGCTGACCCTGCCGCAGGCGCTGGGCGGGCTCGGCGACCCCGCCGTGATCTTCATCGCGTCGCTCTTCATCATCAGCACCGCGCTCGAGGTCACCGGCGTCACGGCCTGGGCAGGCCAACTCCTGATCAAGGGCGCGGGCGAAGAGAGCCGAACGCGCCTTCTCCTGCTGACCATGACCCTCGTCGCCCTGCTGACCGCGCTGATCAGCGTTAACGGCGCCGTCGCGGCGCTGATGCCGGTCGTCGTGGTCATCGCGGTGCGGCTGCGGCGGAACTCGTCGCAGCTCTTGATGCCCCTCGTCTTCGCGGCCCATGCCGGCTCGCTGCTGGCGCTGACCGGCACGCCCGTCAACGTGCTCGTCTCCGAGGCGGCGGCCGATGCCGGCGTCGGCGGCTTCGGTTTCTTCGAGTTCGCGCTCGCGGGCATCCCGCTGCTGCTCGGTTCGATGGCGATCATGATCCTGTTCGGCGAGAAGCTGCTGCCCCAGCGCAACGGCGCGACGATGCCGGCCGATTTCAGCCGGCATGCGCGCACGCTGGTCGAGCAGTACGGGCTCGCAAG
This sequence comes from Pseudomonadota bacterium, assembly GCA_023452965.1. The sequence goes on from JAEXUU010000454.1 coordinate 9,673, forward strand.
CGGCGTCTTTCAGCTGCGCGTGCGTCCGACCTGCCCCTATATCGGCCAGCCTGCGACCGCGGTCGATGTCAGCGGCTTTCCCGGCCTGCAGTTCGTCGCGATCCAGGAAGGCGAGAGCGGCGGCCCGCTGCGTCGCGGGACGATCGCCGAGGGCGACTTCATCCTCCTGCGCGGCGAGGCCGAGGCGGCCGCCAACCTGTCGGTCAAGATGCATCTCGCCTTCCGCGACGAGGGTGCTGCGGCTGGCGAGGGCGAGGAGACGCTGTTCAATCGTCGCTCCGGCCTTGCCGAGGTGGTGATCCCGCCGCGCTCGGGCCTGATCGGCCAGAGTGTGTTTCCGGGCATGGTCACCGAAAGCGGCGACCTGATCATCCTCGCCGTCCAGCGCGCCGGCAATGAGGTCGTCGCCGCGAGCGCGACCAGCGATGGCGGCGGCATCGTGCTTCAGACCGGCGACACCATGCTGCTTCAGGGCACCTGGAAGGCCCTCGACACCCATCTCGACGATCCCGACGTGCTGGTCGTCAGCTCGCCGGAGCTCGTCCGGCGCCAGGCGGTGCCGATGGGCCCGGGCGCCAAGCAGGCGATCGTCATCCTGTTCGCGATGGTGCTGATGCTGGCGACCGGCATCGTGCCGCCGGCGGTCGCCGGGCTGCTCGCGGCCGGCGCCGTGATCCTGTGCGGCATCATGAATGTCGAGCAGTCCTATCGCGCGATCTCGTGGACGACGGTCATCCTGGTCGGTGCGATGATGCCGCTCTCTACCGCCATGGTGGAAACCGGCGCCGCCAAGATGCTGGCTGAGCGGCTGGTCTACATGGTCGGCGATGCCGGGCCGATGGCGCTGCTGGCCGGCCTGTTCGTGCTGACCGCGATCATGGGCCAATTGATCAGCAACACCGCGACGGCGCTGATCGTCATCCCGATCGGCGTCGCGGCCGCGGCCAGCATGGGCATCTCGCCGCGTCCTGTGCTGATGAGCACCGCCGTCGCCGCCGCCGGCGCCTTCCTGACCCCGATCGCCACCCCGACGAATCTGATGGTGATGGGACCGGGCGGCTACGCCTTCGGCG
>JAEXUU010000517.1 GCA_023452965.1 Pseudomonadota bacterium
ACATGCGCCTGGGCGAGGGGACGGGCGCTGCGCTCGCTGCCGGCCTCGTCAAGGCCGCCGCCGGCGTCCATTCCGGCATGGCGACCTTCGCGCAGGCGCAGGTCTCGCAGAAGGGCGAGTAACGCGAAAAGAGCGTGCCGGGCGTCCGGCTCGGCACGTCTTTCACGTCTCAGGCGCCGTAGCGCGCGATCACCTCGGCCAGCGGCACATGGCCCTTGAAGGCGCCGCTGCCGGAAGGCGTTTCGCCGTTTTCCAGCGCGGCGGCAAAGACCACCGCCGGATCGCCCTCGACCCGCTGGCGCAGAGCCTGCAGTTTCGGCCAGCGCGAGAGATCGGCGACCTCGTGATATTCGAGCCAGCGCGCCACGCCGGCGAGCAGCCCGTCCGCTAGGCTGTGCTTGTCGCCGACCAGCCAAGAGCCGTCGTCCAACATCTCTTCCAGCCTGTCATGGCGCTCGATCACCCGCTCGCGCCCGAAACGGCGCAGTGCCGCTTCGAAGTCCGGGTCGGGCTCGGGCAATTCCAGCGCGACCCAGAGCGGCGTGAAGGCGCCGGTGAAGCCGGTGTTGAGGAAGCCCATCAGCTGGTGCATCCGGTCGGCTTCTGGCGAAAGCGGATCGAAGCTGATCCGCCGCTCCGTGTCACGCGCCTCGAGATAGGCGGCGATCGCCATGGTCTCGGTCAGCGGCCGGCCCTGATCGGTGATCAGCACCGGGGTTTCGACGCGTTGGTTGATCCGCTTGTAGGGCGGCTCGCGCATCTCGCCGAGCATGTCGACGCGGCAGAGTTTGTAGGGCTGGCCAAGCCATTCCAGAGCCGCGACCAGGCCCATCGAGGTGCCGGCCGGGTAGCCATAAACGAGTATCGGTTCCATCTTGCGTTTTCCATGAAGGTCGGGAAACGCTGCGCAGCGGGCTGGAACCTAGTCAGCCGTCGCCCCATGTAAATTACGCACATTTCTGTAACCACAGCATCGGACCGAAAAGTGGGGTGCACTTTTCGGACAACTCGGATGCGACAACGAAGAGACAGATCGCCATGACCCCGTCCGAACGGACGCGCGGCGATCTAACCGGGAACGGATCATGAAGGACGTCGTGTCCGACTGCGCGATCGAAAGCGTCATGCGGGTGCTGAGCGGCCGCTGGCCGACCTTGCTGCTCTACTATCTGAAGGACGGCACCAAGCGCTTCAGCGAGCTCCGGCGCGACAACCCGACGGTTTCGCATCGCATGCTGGCGCTGGAGCTGCGCAAGCTGGAGGCGGCCGGCATCGTCCGCCGCATCGATCATGAAGGCTATCCGCGCCGGGTCGACTACCAGCTGACGCCGGCAGGGCTTCGCCTCGTGCCGTTGATCGATGCGCTCGGCGACTGGTGGGAGGAGGTCGAGCAGGGCGGCCGCGGCGCCGAGATACTGCCCAGGGTCGCCTGAGGCGTCCGCTCCGCCCGGACGCTATGCGGCCGAGCGCTCGCCCGGCTCCGGCAGCGCGGGCAGCGTATCCATCACGCGTTCTGCCGGCAGCGTGATCGTTACTTCCGTGCCGGCGCGCGGCTTCGATTTCAGGGTGAAGCCGCCATTGTGCAGGTCGATCAGCCCCTTGACGATCGGCAGGCCGAGCCCCGAGCCCTGTTCGGCCGTCTTGATCGCGAGCGAACCGCGCCCGAAGCTCAGCAGAACGACCGGAATCTCGTCCTCGGGAATCCCGGGGCCGGTATCGGTCACCGTCACATACTGCCCGCCGGTCGCGGTCCAGCCGACCTTCACCGAGATATCACCACCCTGCGGTGTGAACTTGATGGCATTGGAGAGGATGTTGAGCACGACCTGACGGATCGCGCGCTCATCCGCCCAGATCTTCGGCAGTTCGGGTTCCACCGCCTCGCGGATGCTCTGGCTCTTGGCCTTGGCGCGCAGGTTCAGCATGTGAACGCAGTCGTCGACGATCCCAGCGAGGCTGAGCGCTTCCTCGTTGAGCTCGTATTTGCCGGCCTCGATCCGCGACAGGTCGAGGATCTCGTTGATCAGGTTGAGCAGATGCTGGCCTGAGCCATGGATGTCGCCGGAATATTCCTTGTACGCGCCGTTGGCGTGCTCGCCGAAGACCTCGTTCTTCATCACCTCCGAGAAACCGAGGATCGCGTTGAGCGGGGTTCGCAGCTCATGGCTCATCGTCGCCAGGAAGCGGGATTTGGCGAGATTGGCTTCCTCGGCCTTGCGCCGCGCCTCGTCTGAGTTGGCTTTCGCCGTGCCGAGCTCGGCGATCAGCGCGTCCTTCTCCGCCCTGAACTCGATGGTCGCGACCGAGGTCGAGTAGAGCCGGTTGGAGAGAAAGATGAAGAAGAGCTGGGCGCAGGCCGCCATCATCAGCATGGTCACGCTGTCGATGTCGGAACGGCCGGAGAAGAACAGCACCAGCGCGCCGGTGATGGGCACGAGCCCCGCATAGACCGCCATCGGCATGGTCGCGCAGAGCATCACGGTGATCGCGCTGACGATCAGCAGCGTCGTCGTCAGGAAGAAGCGCGCGCCCGGTGCCTCGACCCCGATGAACAGGATCGGCAGAAGTGCCCAGGAGATGCCGTGCAGCATCTCCGCGAGCGGCATCGTCTTGCGCCAGAAACTGATCCGCGCCTCCGCCGATGGCTCGGCCAGGAAGCGCCGGCACAGCACGAACATCAGGACGCATGAGATTGCCACGAAGGCGAACCAGCCCGAAACCTTGTAGAGCGGCACCCAGGCGCCGGCCGCTGCGCCGACGAGCAATGCGAGCACGAGCGTGCCCGCCGTCCCGTTCAGACGGTACTGCGCGAACAGCCGGACCAGTTCGTAATCGAAGGCACGGTCGAGGCCGGTCGTCGAGGTCAGCCGCTCGCGGGCCGATCGCACCTCGCGGCTGATCAGCTTTCGGCGCGCCAGCGCCGACGGGTCGGGTCCGCGACCACGTTGGACCTGTTCGGCGGTGAGTTCCGGCATACCCGAGAAAAGCGGCTCCTGCCCGGTCGCGCACCTTGCGCTCCGGCTCGCCATGATGAGCAGGAAATCGTTAAGCTTGTGCTGATGGCTCGGTTCGGATTCAGGACGAATGGTTACGGCCCGTTTGGCTGGCGGCGTGTCGGCCGCGCGGTCGACCTTGTCGTGGCGCTTGGTTTCATTGGGCTTTTGGCGGTCGCGGGCGCGGTCCTGCAGTATCGGCTGGGCCCCGCGAGGAACCTCGCCGGCGCTGCCGAGGCGATCGATGGCGATTCGATCAGGCTCGCTGGCGAGGAGCTGCGGCTGGAGGGGATCGACGCGCCCGAATACCGTCAGACCTGCCGCGACAAGGGCGGACGCGATGTCGCCTGCGGCCGCCAGGCCCGTCGTGCCCTCGCCGGCATGCTGGCGCTCGGCAATGTCAGCTGCACGATCTCGCGGCCGGATCGCTATGGCCGGGGCCTCGCGCGCTGTCGCCAGGGCGAGGCGGATATCAACGCCGCCATGGTCCGCAATGGCCAGGCATTGGCCTATGGCGACTATCGGGCCGAGGAGGAGGAGGCGAAGGCAGCGGGACGCGGCCTCTGGGCGCTGAACTTCCAGCGACCCTCCGAATGGCGGCAAAGCCACCCTCGCTAGGCAGGAGTGAAGAACGAAAAGCCGGCTGATGCCGGCGGTTGGCTCGAGGTTCGGGCTGGCAGCCGACTCTGGAGGCGTGCGAGGGCATGCGACAGGTGCATGACGGCGGGCTGTCGCGGGGAATTTCGTCGCTGTCGCCTCCGCTCTAAAGGAAATCCTTCCCTCCCTGGAGGTCAGCCGGAGCAGGCAGATGATCGGCGCCATCCTTCTCGCGCTCGCGCCGATCGCCCTCTTGATCGCGCTCGGCCATCTCATGCATCGCCGGCGTTTCCTGCCGGACAGCTTCTGGCCACAGGCCGAGCGCCTCTGCTACTACGTGCTGCTGCCGGCGTTGTTCATCCACGCGCTCGCAATGGCGGATCTGCGCGGCGTTCCCGTCGCCAGCCTCGCAGCGACGCTGATGGTGCCGATCATCGTGGTCTCCGGGCTGCTGGTGCTGGCCAAGCGCTGGCTCGGCTATAGCGACGCTGCCTTCACCTCGGTCTTCCAGGGCGGCATCCGCTTCAACAACTATGTCGGGCTCAGCGCCGCGGTAAGCCTGCTCGGCGCGCCCGCCTTGTCGATGGCCGCCGTCGCCAATGCCGCGATCGTGCCGACCGTCAATCTGCTCTGCGTGCTGGTCTTCGCGCGCTGGGGCGTCGCCCAGCCGACCCTGCGCGGCGTATTGCGTGGCCTCGCGCTCAACCCGTTGCTGATGTCCTGCCTGATCGGCATCCTGCTGCAGGCCAGCGGCCTCGGCCTGCCGCCCGGTATCGACGGCTTCATGAAGGCGCTCGGCCAGGCTTCGCTGCCGCTCGGCCTGCTCTGCGTCGGGGCTGCGCTGGACTGGGGCGCGCTCGGTCGCGGCCTGCGCCCCGCGCTTGCCGCCTCCTTCGCCAAGTTCGTGCTGATGCCGCTCGTGACCTTCCTCATGCTCAAGGCCGTCGGGCTCGGCGGCCAGGCGGCCTTCATTGCCATCCTCTTTCACGCGCTGCCGACGGCTTCGTCCTCCTATGTCATGGCACGCCAGCTCGGGGGCGACGCCCCGCTCATGGCCGGCATCTGTGCCTTGCAGACGGTGCTGGCGGCCCTGACTGTGCCGATCGCGCTCCTGCTGCTCGCGCCAGCTCTCTAGGGACGGCTATCGCGGCTCGCGCGGGTCGTCGAGGCTGGGGCCTTCGATCCGCGCCGCGCCCGCACGTCTGGAGCGCGACCAGAAGCTCGCCAGCACCAGGCCGACGGGGATCGCGAGGATCACGATCCAGACGACGAAACTCCAGCTCCGTTCCATGCGGGCGCTCCTTTCGTCCTTTCAACCGGATCTGCAGCCTGTGGTTCCGCGACGCCGCGTCCTGTCGGCTCCGATTGCCAAGGCCATGCTCGCGCCCTCTTGTCGGGCTTTGTCTTGACAGGGCCGATTTGCCGCCATGAATGCGGCTGTCAGGACTGCGGCTGAGACGAGAGCGGGGCGTGAGGGTGGCAATGAGGCTCTATGATGGTGGGCGGGCGCCCAATCCCCGGCGGGTTCGGATTTTCTTTGCCGAAAAGGGGGTGCCGCTGCCAGAGCTGGTGCCGGTCGACATCGCCAAGAAAGAGCATCGGACGCCGGAGTTCACCCGCATCAACCCGTCGCAACGCCTGCCGGTTCTGGTGCTGGAAGATGGCACGGCGCTGGCCGAGAGCATGGCGATCTGCCGCTATGTCGAAGGGATGCACCCGACGCCCGCGTTGTTCGGCGACGGCCCGAAGGATGTGGCGCTGATCGAGATGTGGAACCGGAGGATCGAGCTCGGCCTGTTCTCGAGCGTCGCCGCCGTCTTCCGCCACAGCCATCC
>JAEXUU010000552.1 GCA_023452965.1 Pseudomonadota bacterium
GCCCCGCCGTCTGACGGTCGAGCTGGCCGTTGACGTCGCCGATGCGGCCGGAGATGTCGGTGATCTCGCTGCTCAGCTTGCCGAAACGCTCGGCGATCTCGACGACGGCGCGCGAGGCGGCCTGCGCGTCGGGCGCGTCCTCATTGGCCGGGGCAGGCGCCTTCAGAGCCAGAGCGTGCATGGACACGGCACTTCCGCATGAGAAATCTGCGCTCGGAACCTAAAGGAACGCAGTAAATCGCCGGTTAATGGCCCCGCTCGCGCCATTTTCGGCTGTCCGAATGCGTGTGCCGGCCAAGAGCGGCACTCGTTTCGAGATCGCTGCATCCAGGCTCGGCTTTTCAGGTTAACGTAGCGGCAGAGTCGGCACCAGGCGGCCGGCTTTCGGAGGACTCTCATGCAGAACGTCAATTCGTTTTCCCGCCGCTCGCTGCTCGGCTTCGGCGCCGCCGCGGCCGGCCTGGCGATCGCCCCCAAGGTCTGGGCGCAGGCAACCGCCCCGGCCGCCCCCACCGGCCCGTTCTCGCTGCCCAAGCGCGCCTATGAGGCGGCGGCGCTCGAGCCCAATATCGACGCCACCACCATGGACATCCATTACAACCGCCATCACGCGGCCTATGTCGCCGGGCTGAACGCCGCAGCCAAGGACCATGGCGTCCTCGCCCAGACGCCGCTTCAGCAGCTCCTCGGCGATCTCGGCAAGGTGCCGGAGGCCGCCCGCCTCGCCGTGCGCAACTCCGGCGGCGGTCATGCCAACCACACCATGTTCTGGGAGATCATGGGCCCCACCGCCGGCGGCGCGCCGACCGGCGAGGTCGCCGCCGCCATCACCCGCGATCTTGGCGGCTTCGACAAGTTCAAGACCGATTTCGACACGGCCGGGCTGCGCGTCTTCGGTTCGGGCTGGACCTTCGTCACCGTGACCAAGGACGGCAAGCTCGCCCTCGCCAGCAAGCCCAACCAGGACACCGCGCTGATGGACAAGCAGATGGTGCTGATGGGCAACGACGTCTGGGAGCACGCCTATTACCTGAAATACCAGAACCGCCGCGCCGAATACCTCAAGAACTGGTGGAACGTCGTCGACTGGAACAAGGTCAACGCGCGCTATGCGGCCGCCAAGGCCGGCAAGCTGACGATCTGAGCGACAAACCGGCGACGGCCCACCCCTCTCGATGCCCGGCCCCGCGGCCGGGCATTCTGCTTGGGGGCCGTACAACCCGGACGCCCTCCCCGTTCTGGCGAAGCGGGTGCCAAGCCCCCGACCGGAAGAACGCGGTATTCGGAAGAATTCGGCAACACGACACGGAGATCCCGACTGGCGGAACTACCCGCCGGGATCTATCGTTTAGAGTGCATCCGCCTAGCAGGGAGCGTGCCCGTGACATTGAACAGCCTAGCCCGCATCGGCGCGGTCGCGCTGATGCTTCTCCCGCCTGCCGCCATCGCCCAGCAGCGCACGCTCGGTCCGCCGAGCGGCTCGGTCCGTATCGAGGTCTTTTCCGTCGCCTTCATCGGTCAGGGCCAGGTCGGCGGCGGCACTCTTGCTTTCAAGGGCCGCAACTATCCGATCAGCGTCGGCGGGCTCGGTGGCGGCGGCATCGGCGCGGCGAAGCTCACCGCGACCGGCCGGGTCTATGGCCTCAGGCAGCGGCAGGATTTCGCCGGTGCCTATGTCCAGCTCCGAGAGGGCTGGGCCGCCGGCCGGGCCGGCCAGGGGCGAATGGTGCTCAAGAACGACAAGGGCGTGACCATCAGCCTCGACACCCGCCGCCAGGGCCTGCAGCTCTCGCTCGGCGCCGACGGCGTGCTGATCGGCTTCAAATAGAAGGCGCCCTCATCGCACGATGTTCGGCTCGGCCGCAGCCGTCTCGACTGCGGCCGTCGTGCTGCCTGCCTCAACCTGCGCCCGCTCCCGACCCGGCCATTGCCAGGCGAGCATCGCCAGCGCCAGGCCGAGCCCGATCAGGTCCGTCACCCAGTCCGGCTTCACCAGGCAGAACGCCGCGGCAATCAGCACGAACCGCTCCCACAAGGCCGCCCGGCGCAGCAGATAGCCGTGCAAACCGGCGGCAAGCAGCGCGATTCCGATGCAGGACGAGACGAAGCGCCAGATGATCGTCGGCCAGTCGCCGATCATCAGCAGGGCCGGCTCGTAGACGAACATGAACGGGACGATGAAACCGGCAGCGCCGATCTTCACCGCCGCCCAGCCACTGCTCCAGAGGTCGGCCTTTGCCAGCCCCGCCGCGGCGAAGACCGCGAGCGCGACCGGCGGCGTGATCGCCGACAGGATGGCGAAGTAGAAGGCGAACATGTGCGCCGCGGGCATCGCCACGCCGAGCTTGATCAGCGCCGGCACCAGCAGCGAGGTCATGACGATGTATGCCGGCGTCGTCGGCATGCCCATGCCGAGCACGATGCCCGCGACGGCAGTCAGCAGCAGCGCCAGCAGCAGATAGTTCTGCGACAGGCCGATCACCGCCTGGGTGAAGACGATGCCGGCGCCGGTCAGGGCGACGACACCGATGACGATGCCGGCGCAGGCGCAGGCGAGCGCCACCGCGAGCGCATTGCGCGAGCCGTCGATCATCGCATCGATGATGATGGGTATCCGGACATTGCCGCGGGTCGAGGCCCGCAGCGCCGCGACCGGGAAGCACAGCAACGTGCCCGCCAGAGCCGCCAGCGGCGCGCTGTAGCCGGAGTAGAGCACGGCAAGGATGGTCAGCACCGGCAGGAAAAGGTGCCCCCGCTCGCGCAGCGTGGTGCCAAGCTTCGGCAACTGGCTGCGTGGCACACCGAGGATACCGTGGCGCTTGGCCTCGAAATGCACCGCCGCGAAGCAGGCGACATAGTAGAGCACTGCCGGGATCAGCGCCCAGATCACCACCTGGCTGTAGGAGACCGAGAGGAACTCCGCCATGACGAAGGCGGCCGCGCCCATGATCGGCGGCATGATCTGGCCACCGGTCGAAGCCACCGCCTCGACGCCGGCGGCGAAATGCGCCTTGAAGCCGGTGCGCTTCATCAGCGGGATCGAGATCGGCCCGTCGACCATGACGTTCGCGACCGCGCTGCCGGAGATCGTGCCGAACAGGCTCGACGAGACAACCGAGACCTTGCCCGGTCCGCCTGCGGTATGGCCGGTCAGCGAAAGCGCGAAATCCATGAAGAGCTGGCCCGTGCCGGTGCGTTCCATGAAGGAGCCGAACAGCACGAAGATCATCACATAGGCGGCGGACACCCCGAGCGGCGCGCCGAAGACGCCCTCCGTGGTCATGAACAGCTGATCGAGCAGCCGCATCGGCTCGACCCTGGCGATGAACAGCGCGTAGCAGAGAAAGGCGATCGCCGTGAGCGGCAGCGCCCAGCCGATCAGCCGCCGCGTCGCCTCGAGCACGATGACGACGAGCAGGACCGCCATCGCCATGTCGACCGGTGTCATGTCGTCGACATAGTAGATCCGGTTGACGATGTAGTCGTAGTTCCAGAACAGATAGGTGATCGGCGCAACCGCCAGCAAAAGCAGCGCATAGTCGAGCGGCGACGGCGCCGCATCGGCTCCCGTCCTGCGATAGATCAGGAAGGTCAGCGCCAGCGCGAACAGGAGATGCGTGCCGCGGAAGATGATCGCTTCCGGCGTCCCCTGGCCGCCGAGCGCCGGCGGCAGGATCACCCACATATGATAGAGCGCCATGGCGACGGCGATCACCGCCGTGACCAGCCGGACGATACCGACATGGCTGAACTCGAACTTGAATTCGGGTTTGGGAACGCTGATGTCCACGGGCGCATCCTGGCTCGGAGACCGATCCCGCATGGCGACGAGGTTCACGCCGCAAGGCGACACGAAGGGATCGGTGGCTTCTGGAAGCACGCGCCGGCGCTGCCGGCGCGCCAGGGTTTCAAACCGTCCGCACGAGGCGTCGGGCACCGGTAACGTCGACGCGACGGTGATGCC